>NZ_JBHWJJ010000230.1:0-7001 GCF_042732005.1 Streptomyces sp. NPDC059851
CCGTGGGCACGCTCCCGAACCGGCTGTCCACCGACTTCCGGAACCCGGTGGCAGGACCGCCGCTGCCCGCCGGCCGCCGAGGAGCTGCCGGCGGGTGAGGGCGCGCCTTCATCAGGCGTTCGGCTACGAGGCGGAGGTGACGGCGTCCTCTTCCGGTTCCACCGGCGCCCGCGGCGCGCCAGTCAGCGTCGCCCGATCGGGCAAGGTCCTCCGGTCACGCCCTGTCGCGCGATCAGTCCTCGTCCTCCCAATCCTCGTCCTCCCAGTCCTCGTCATCCCAGTCCTCGTCCTCCTGGACGTAGGCAAGCGGTTCGGCCACCCATCCCGTGGCGAGTACGAGCCGGGAGGACCGCTGCACGGCGAGGAAGCCGAAGGGCCGGTCGAACCGGAGGTCGATGGTCCGCACACGGTACGGCGGCGGTCGCATGCCTGCCCCGGCCGCACCGAAAGCGGTGACGGCGGCGGCCTCGAACCCCTTCGCGTGGAACCGTGCCATGGCCGACTGGCTGCCCGACTCGATGAGGAGCGGGTCGCGGCTGATCCCGGGGAAGTGACCGGAAGGGTCACGCGTGCGGGCCGTTTCCAAGCCGAACAGCCCGGCGTGCTCCAGGAGGTCGTGTTCCGCCTCGACGGAGAAGGCCACCGTTTCGACGGCCAACCTCGGTTCGGGCCGGTACGCCGCCCCGCGGCCGATCCGGAGTCCCGGTCCGGGCGTGCCCCAGGGCAGGTCGAAGCCGTCCACCGACGGCACGGCGCGGGTCGCGGCGGCGATGCCGCCGGCCAGCACCTGCCCGGCCGCGGCATCCGGGGTACCGAGTACGAGGTGGACGTCCACTCCGCCGTCGCCGACCACCTCGAAAACGGTGACCGGACCGGCGGGCGTCTCGGCGACCCGGACGCGGTGCAGCAGCGAGGTCGTGCGGTGCAGCCGGAGGACCTGCTGATCGGCCCACGGACCCTCGTGGAGGGTCCCCGGCCACTCCTGGAACGGCCGGATCCAGCGGAGCCGCAGCGCCAAGGCGGACGCCAGAACCAGGCGGGTGTGCTCGGTCAGCTGCACCGGCATCCGCTCGATGAGGCCGCCCGTCCTCGCGGCCGTCCAGTCGTCGAGCAGCTTGCGGTCGGCGGCCCGGTCGCCGGTGAGCCTGCCGCGCGTCCCCTCGGGCAACCGGGCCGCCCAGTCCGGATCGAGGGGCAGGTCCGCCCGCGCCCACAGACCGGTGGCGGCCTCCAGGTCCGGTATTCGCCCCAGAGCGGTCAACAGCTCCCGGGACGCCGCAGAGGCCCGGTCCGCGGGTATGCCGAGGGCCCCGGCCAGCTCCTCCCGGGCCGGGCCGTCCGCGCCGTCCGCCAGCAGGGCGAGCAGCGGCCAGACCCCGGCGGCGGTCAGGACCGTTCCCGTGCGGCCGTCGGGCGCGACAGCGGCCTCCGCCCAGCGGCCGGTCAGCCGGTTGACCGCGCGGATCGTCGAGTTCCTCATGCTCATGCGCGGGAGCCTATGTGAAGGCCGCCGCCCGGCCCGAGCCGTTTTCCGCGGCCCGGCGGCGCCGGTCAGGAGGGCGGCCGCCCGGTCAGCGGCCGTGCAGTCCCCGGTCGACGGCGGTGATCAACTCGCCGCCCGCGGTGTCCCCACCCAGCGACCAGAACAGGACGCCGCCCGGGCCG
This sequence comes from Streptomyces sp. NPDC059851, assembly GCF_042732005.1. Lineage (NCBI taxonomy): Bacteria > Bacillati > Actinomycetota > Actinomycetes > Kitasatosporales > Streptomycetaceae > Streptomyces > Streptomyces sp. NPDC059851. The sequence goes on from NZ_JBHWJJ010000230.1 coordinate 1,666, forward strand.
CGTCCGCGGACGTCAGCCGACTTGGTCCGCAGCACCTGTGGGTCGTCGTAGGTCCACCTGTGGTCCCGGCGCAGACCGGGCGTGCCCGCTCCTCCGGTCTCGGTACGGAGCGCAACTCCCGCTCCGGGCCGCCTCCTTCAGCGCCCTCGGCCCTCCCAGTCGGATGTCCACCTGTGGCCGGTGCCGCGGCCGGTGCCGGGCTGTCCCGTGCCGTCCCCGCTGAAGTCCCGCGGCGCAGCGACGGACTGCAGCGCGGTGGTCTGCTCGCCCGACACGTGGATGTAGTAGTCCTGCAGGGGGATGGGACCAGATCCCGCCACACTACGGCGGACGTTGCAGCCCGCGAGTGGTCGGAGCCGCCGACAGGGAGTGCGGCGGCGCTGGTGCGAGCGCCGCCGCCGGCCCCTCACCCCGGCCCAGCTGGCCCAGGCCAACACAGCCATGGGCTGCCCGTGTGGGCGCCCATGCAATTTCTCACGTGGCGTCGCGGTCACGACGTGAGCGTGACGGTGGAACACCGCGCTCGCCCCTGCCTCACGGCGCGGCTGGGCACGCTGATAGAACCCCGTCATGACATACCGATTTACTGCCCGCGCCGCCAGGACCGAGATCGACCCTGACGGCTACTTCACCGAAGCCGCTCTTGCCGAGGGTGAGGATGGAAGCGGTTTCATCCTGATGTTCATGGCGGGAGAGGAGGAGCCCGATGACCAGGAGGTCGCCCTCGGGATGGACACACACTGCCTGGTCACGGCCGGGCAGGGCACCGCATACGGCTGTGTGCGGGAAGCCGTCCTGATGGGAAACGTTCTCCGCATCTCACTCGACCCCGAAGCACTGGAAGACCTGCGGCTGACCGAGCACGAGATCGAAGCCGTCATCGAAGCGCCGGCCGAAGACATCAGGCAGTTCCGCGAAGTCCTCGCTCAGGTGCTCGGATACGGGCGTGCGGACGCAGTGCCCACCCGCGTAGGCATCTGACCGGCCAGCCCGGCTGTCTACACCAGCGCTACACTGAGCGGCCCAACGGGGTGGGAAGCCATGCGAAGCCGCAGCGCCATCCGTGCGGAATACGTGACTGTCGGCAGCCCGGTACGCGGACCAGTCGACCGTGTCATCGACATGATCTCCGGCTACGAAACTCTCGCCAGAGCCAGCCAAGGTCATACGTCGGCAGGGCGAGGCCAGTGGTCACCGCCTTCGTGGCAGTGGCACGGACTGGCCACGCGAACGGGCGAACTCGCCAATCGCCTACCACGCCGCACTCCACTTCGCCGCCGTCCTCATCCGGACCCGCAGCTGACCAGAGAGCAAGAAGCGACTAAAGGTTCCCGGCGTTCCCGACGTTGGCAACCATCGTGCGTAGCACCTTGAGCGCGGCGACGTACTCCTCGTTGCTGATGCCCTTGTGGACCACGGCGCGGAGCTCGGTCACCAGCCCGCGCAGTCGAACCCTGGCGGCCTCACCCGCGTCGGTCAGGTGCAAGCGCTGCCCGGCGTCGACTCGAAGCCAGCCGCGGTGGATCAACTGGTCGACGACCCGGGTGATCTCGGGCGGACCGTCCGCGAGGGATGCCAGCCGGGTGGCCACCTCCTCACGGCTCCCAGTAGCGCACGTCATCCAGTGAACAGAAAGCTCGTCATGACCACCTCAGCACCGGCAACGCCGTTCACCGGCCCGGCGCCCGCGCAGCGCCTGGAGCAGGCGGCCACAGCGCTGGCGGGGGCCTTCAGCAAGGACGTGCCCCTCCGCCGGGTTGATGGAGGCCGGTTGTGATCGGCTGCTGCCGTCTCTGCCAAGCGATGCGGAGCGCCGCACGTGCCGACGCCCCGGTCGCAGACACGCAGTTGTAGGTACCGGGTTCCGCAGCCGACCGCCCCACACCGGCGCGCCCGGGTGAACGATCGAGGCGGGAGCTGCTGGAGCAGGTTCACCTGCGGGCGTACCACAGGCGCTTCGAGCTGTGGTGTCCGCTGTTCGGTCGGCCCGTGTGAGGTCTCAGGCGTCGCCAGCTTGCACGAGCGCCCGTCATGCGGCTCCTCCTTGTCGAGTGGGCTTTTGGTACCGCGTCAGGGTGATCCGGTCGGCGAGATCGTGCGGCGTGGATGCGGTCGGTCAGACGCATTCGCCAACGACAACTTTGACGGTCGAGTACGCGCGGCGAAGTTCCTTCAGTGGCTGGTACGCCGGGGAGTCCCAGAACTCCTGGAGGGCGGCTTTCGACGGGAACCGATGGATGACCAGGGTCGTCGGGTGCCAGTCACCTTCGAGTACCAGCGGGTTGTCGTCGATCAAGACATTGCTGCCACCGGCCTTGTCGATGAGGGGGGTGACCCCGTCGACGTACTGCTGGAACCCCTCCCGATCGGCGATGTCGAGATCGATGACGACGTAAGCGGTCATGCCTGTCCTCCATACGTTCACTGGCGTGTTGCCATCGACCGTACGGGGACCATTCCTGGCCTTTCCATACGCTGAAGGAGCCAGAACATACGCGATCGTCCCATCGCACGGCGTACGGATAGGGTGGCCGTCCATGGACCTGTTCAGCGACGTCATGGCCACCACGCGGGTCGGCCGAGCAAAGTTCACCCGTAGGCGACGCAGCGGTGCATGGGGGAACCGATTCGGCCCGTACCCGGGCGCGGGGTTCCATGTCGTCCTCCAGGGAAACTGCTGGCTGCTGACTCTGAACGACTCCCCCACCATGCTCACCTCCGGCGACGTGGTGTTCCTGCCACACGGAACGTTGCACGCCATGAGCAACAGCCCGGACCGGGCGGCAACAGCCCTGCCACCCGAGCCGGAACCGGGGCGGCACGACGACTTCAGCGTCGTCGGGGACGACTCGCCGTGTGGCGATGACACGCTCCTGCTGTGCGGCGCATACCGTCTCGACGGAGGGCAGGTCCACCCCTTCCTGCGGGCCCTCCCCGAGATCGTCCACGTCCCTGCCCGGCCGGGCCGCCACCCGGCCCTGCGCACTGCGATTGACCTTCTGGCCGGCGAACTGGCCCATGCCCGACATGGCGCGGACGTCACGCTGCAAGCCCTGCTCGACCTGCTCCTCGTCTACCTCCTGCGAGCATGGCTGGAGGAAGAATCCACTCGTCGACCTGGCTCTGGCTGGCTCGCCGCGCTGACCGATCCAGCGATCGCCGCGGCCCTCAACCATCTCCACCGGGAGCCTGCGCGGCCGTGGACCGTGCAGGAGCTGAGCAACCAAGTCGGCTTGTCCCGGACCGCGTTCGCCAAACGCTTCACCTCGTTCGTGGGGCAGTCACCGATGGCTTACCTGGCCTGGTGGCGCATGACCACCGCGGCCCGGCTCCTGCGCACCAGTGACGCTCCCCTCGCCTCGGTGGCCCAACGAGTCGGCTACACCTCGGAATTCGCCTTTTCGAACGCTTTCAAGCGGACCTTCGAGATCGCTCCTGGCCACTTCCGCCGACAGCACCGCGCGAGTGCCGACCCCGACCCCGATCCCGATCCCGATCGCGATCAGCGAGGTGTCCGGGGCTGAGGGCCGCCGAGGTAAAGCACCGCGCGAAGATTCCGTCGCGGACATGCTAATGACCGCTCGTCGGCGAGCTCACCCTCACCCAGCGGACCGTCAACCACGCGCTCGCCCAGGCCCGCACACCCGTCGAACGAGGCATGGCCCGGCTGAGGTCCTGGCAGGTCTTCCGCAGATCACGCATCAGCCCGAACCGGATGACGTCCATCGCCCGAGCGGTCCTCACCGTGGGGGAGCAACGCTGAAAAGGCTCAATAAACGATCACGCTGTCCATGAAGCGACGTCCCATACGGCCGGACCCTGGAGGGGGAGGTGTGCCATGCCGGGACCTCGACGAAGTTCGTGCGGCGACAGTCAGCTCCTTGTCGTCTTCACGGCGGTCACGGTTCGCGGTACGTGCCCGGGCCAGTCCACGATCCGTACCGCCGCGCCGGCGGCCTCCATGCCCCGGCAGCGTGCGTGGTGCCTGCGGGCGATGCCGTCCAGGTCTAGGTGGGACGCGAAAGCGGGATGCGACGCCAGCCGTCGCGCGTACGACCACAGGTGGGGGTGGTCGGTGATGCGGTACACCGCTGCGGCGTCCAGGTGCCAGCGGTGCACCGTGTCCAGTTGCACCAAAGTCACCCACACCTGCACGTCCGCGGCGGTGAGTTCCCCGCCGAGTACGTACTCGGCGGAGGCGAGCCGCCGCTCCAGTGCGTCCAGTGCGCGCGACAGGGTGGTGAGCGCGGTGTCGCGTGCCACCCAGTCGATGCCGGACTGGCCGGCGCGCTGTGCCGCTGCGTTGATGTCCTGCTCGCACAGCCGGCCGATGGCCTCGATCCGTTCATCGGCGCCGTCCGGGTACAGGCGCGGCCCGGAGGCGCCGAACCGTCGGGTCAGGTCCTGAAGGATGTCGGGGGTATGCGTGCTGACGATCCGTCCGGCCCAGTCATCGCTGAGCACCGGCGCCACGGCCGGTCCCGGATGCTGGTGCGAACTGGCCTCGTACAGCGGGCGTAGCGCCAGGTACCCGCCGTCGGGCGCGTCGGGCACGGCGGGCAGCAATGTCATCGGGAGGGCGTCGTCCAGGCCGAGCAGGCTGTGCGTGATGGCGATCCGCAGACACCGCGGACAGGTCAGTGCGAGGTGGAGCCGGTAGCGGTGCGGCACGGCAGGGTAGCCGCTGCGCGCGTCACGGCCGATCCTGCTCCGGAAGGGCGGCACGGCTTTCTGGGAAGTGGCGGACATGCGTCTCCCTGAGAATGCTCGATCACGGCCATGGGACGACGGCAGGCGACGGCTTCGGCGCGTGCGGGACCTGGTGGGTGCGTGCGCGGAGGGTCAGCGGCGGGCGGGTGCGGGGCCGCCAAGGTGCAGGGGACTCGCCGCACTGCACACGCGCAGAAGGTCGATGTGGCGGCGGGAGGTCAGCAGCGGCAGCGGCAGCGGCAGAACAGCGGTGAGAACGCCGTCAGTGCCGCGGTCCAGTGCCGAGCAACCCATGATTCCCTACCGGTTCACTAGGATTCACCATTCCGGAGTGTCGACGCGTGTTCGGGCGCTGTCAAGAGGGCCCGTGTCCTCGGCCGGGGCGTAAGAGGGACGAGAACCAGGCCTCGACCGGCCGGGCCGGTTCCTGCTGCCATGCCGATGAGGTTTCGGGCGGGGGCGAGGTGACTGCCTCGACGGGTGGGGCCGCTCGGAGGGCGGTGTGGGGCGCGATCCGTTCGTTCAGCCCTTGGCCAGCAGGCCGCGGCTGCGCAGCACCCACCGCTCGACCGGGCTGAAGACCAGCAGGTCGATGGCGATGCCGACGACGAGGATCAGGATGATGG
>NZ_JBHWJJ010000231.1:0-6980 GCF_042732005.1 Streptomyces sp. NPDC059851
GCGCGGGGGGACCGGTCGGGCGGGTCCACGGGACCGCGGTGCGCAGATGCACCGGCGCACCGCTCCGGGCGTGCCGACGCCGCGGGGTCAGCCGCCCGCCCGCTGCCGTCCCCCGGCACGCCGATTCGGGCGGATCAGCCCGCCGCGCCCGCCCCGGCGGCCGCCGCACCCAGCAGCCCGGCCCAGTCGGGGATCTTCACCGAGTGCCGGCCCAGCGAACGCCCCAGCTCGGCCTCGGCCGCCTCGATGGCCAGCCACCCCGGCCACTCCACCGGACGCAGCCCGGCAGCCCGGAGCGCCTCCAACGGGTCGTCCGGAAGGTCCCGCCGGGCCAGTGCTCCCGCGTCCTGGAGCAGGGAGGAGGCGGTCTCCTTCGCGCAGGGCCGGTTGGTGCCGATCACCCCGGTCGGGCCGCGCTTGATCCAGCCGGCCACGTACTCGCCGGTCGAGGCCCGGCCGGCGCGCACCACCCGGCCCGCCGCGTGCGGGACCGTGGCGGTGGCCGGGTCGAAGGGCAGGCCGGGCAGCGGAACGCCCTGGTAGCCCACCGAGCGCAGCACCAGCTGCGCCTCGACGTCCTCGTACACGCCCGTTCCGGTCACCCCGCCGCGGCCGTCCGGGGCGGTCCGCTCGAAGCGCACCGCGGTGACCCTGCCCTCGGGCCCGCCGAGGACCTCGACCGGGCGCAGGTGGAACCGGAGCATGATCCGCCGCCCCGCGTCGTCGGCGGGACCGGGGTCCTGCTCGGCCCAGCCCCGCAGCACCTCCAGGTTGCGCCGGGCCACCGCGGGCAGTGCGGCGGCAGCTGCCGGGCCGCCCGCGTACGCGGGGTCGATCGCGAGCTCGGCCGGGTCCAGCCGGACCGCCACGCCGGGCAGGGTGCCCAGCTCCCGCAGCTCCTTGGTGGTGAACTTGCCCTGCGAGGGGCCGCGCCGGGCCACCATCGACACCGTGCGCACCCCGCTCTCCGCGAGCACGCCGAGCGCCGGCTGCGGCATGTCGGTGGGCGCCAGCTCCGGTTCGCCGCGGGCCAGCATTCGGGTCACGTCCACGGCCACGTTGCCCGCTCCGACGACCACCGCCGAGTGGACCCCGGACAGGTCGAAGCCCTCGCCGGCCGCATCCGGGTGCCCGCTGTACCAGGCCACGAAGGCCGTCGCCGAACGTACCCCGGCCAGTTCCTCGCCGGGGATGCCGAGCAGTCGGTCGCGCGCCGCGCCCACGCAGTACACCACCGCGTGGTACAGGTCCAGCATCCGCCCGGTGGGCAGCTGCGCCCCGCCGACCTCGACGTTGCCGAGGAAGCGGATCCGCTCGTCCTCCAGGACCGTGCGCAGGTTGCCCTGGAGCGATTTGATCTTCTCGTGGTCGGGGGCCACGCCGTACCGCACGAGCCCGTACGGGGCCGGCAGCCGGTCGAGTACGTCGACGCGCACTCCCGGCACCTCACGCTGCTGGACCAGGGTCTGGGCGGCGTAGACCCCGCTCGGGCCCGAACCGACGACGGCGACACGAAGCACGGCGGTACTCCCTCCCGCGGGGTCTCCAGGATGGCACCGGGCGGGGCGGGCGTCAGCCCATCGCGCGCATTCGGTGGATCTCGGCGCTCTGGGTGGCCACGACCTCGTTGGCCATCTCCTCGACGGCCGTGTTGTTGCCGCCGGCGAGGGCCTCTCCGGCCATCTTCAGGGCGCCTTCGTGGTGGGCGGTCATCAGGGTGAGGAAGAGCGCGTCGAAGTCGGCCCCCCGGGCCCCGGCCAGTTCCTTCATCTGCTGCTCGGTCGCCATGCCCGGCATGGCGCTGTGGTGGTCGCCGCCGTGGCCGTCGTGGCCGCCCGCGGTGCGGGCGGGAGCCGGGTGCCGGGCCAGCCACGCCTGCATGACGGCGATCTCGGGCTGCTGGGCGGCCGCGATCCGTTCGGCGAGCCGTTTGACCCCGTCGGCGGAGGCGCGGGTCGGGGCGAGGGCGGTCATGTCGAGGGCCTGGCGGTGGTGTTCGACCATGCGCCGTACGTAGGAGCGGTCGGCCGCGTTGGGGCTGTCGTCCGGCCGGCTCCGGGCGGCTTCGTCGGGGGAGAGGGTGCGGGCCTTCTCGCCCGGGCGGCCGGGGGCGATGACGGCGGGTCCGTCGGCCCGGCTGCTCTCGTCGGGGCCGCCCCGGCAGCCGGCGAGGGCGATCAGGACTCCCGCGGCGGCGACCGCCCGGATGATTCGACCGGGTAACCCCTTTGCCATGTCCATGCCGAGGACCATACTGCGGGAGTCCTCATTCCGTTCCCAGCCGGAGCGGAATCGACCGGACCTCATGGGAGGCCACAGTGACCTCGCAACACACCAGCGGGCTGCCCCGCAGATGGCGCGCCGGCCGGCGGGCCCCGGCGGTGCTCGCCGTCGCGGCCGGACTGCTCGCGACGTTCCTGTCCGCCGGGCCGGCATCCGCCACCCCCGACCCGGGCGAGTTACGGCCCGGGGGCGACTTCCCGGGCAGCTCGTCCCCCGCCACCGGCCGCGAACCGGCCCCCGGCGAGATCCCGGGCCAGGACCAGGTCGTGCACAGCGGCAACATCAAGCCGCTGACCAACATCCCCAGCTCGTTCCCGGACGCGGTCAACTCCGACCTGGCCTTCCAGGGCCGGTACGCCTACGCAGGCAACTACAACGGCTTCACGATCTACGACATCGCCGACCCCAAGGCGCCGAAGACCGTCAGTACGGTGCTCTGCCCCGGCGGCCAGAACGACATCTCCGTCCACGACGACCTGCTCTTCCTCTCCACCGACTCCTCCCGCAGCGACGACTCCTGCAACAGCGTGTCGCAGCCCGCCACGGAGAAGTCCTCGTGGGAGGGCGTCAAGATCTTCGACATCAAGGACAAGAAGCACCCGAAGTACATCAAGTCCGTCGAGACCGCCTGCGGTTCGCACACCCACACGCTGGTCCCGAGCGGCCCGGACGTCTACGTCTACGTCGCCTCGTACTCGCCGAACGAGGCGTTCCCGGACTGCCGGCCCCCGCACGACGGCATCTCCGTGATCAAGGTCCCGCGCAAGGCGCCCACCCGGGCGGCCGTCGTCGCCTTCCCCGTCCTCTTCCCGGACGGCGGCAACCCGGGCGCTCCCACCAACCCCGGCGTCTCCAAGACCACGGGCTGCCACGACATCACCGTGCTGCCCTCGAAGAAGTTGGCCGCAGGCGCCTGCATGGGCGACGGCATCCTCTTCGACATCGCCGACCCCGAGCGGCCGCGGGTCATCGACCGGGTGCAGGACAACGTGAACTTCGCGTTCTGGCACTCGGCGACCTTCAACCAGAGGGCCGACAAGGTGGTGTTCACCGACGAGCTCGGCGGCGGTGGCGGTGCCACCTGCAACGAGGCCACCGGCCCGAACCGGGGAGCCGACGGCATCTACGACATCACCGGCAGCGGCGACCAGCGCAAGCTCGTCTTCCGCAGCTACTTCAAGATCCCGCGCCACCAGGCCGACACCGAGAACTGCGTCGCCCACAACGGCTCCCTGGTCCCCGCCCTCGGCCGCGACATCATGGTCCAGGCCTGGTACCAGGGCGGCGTCTCCGTGTGGGACTTCACCGACTCCGCCCGGCCCAAGGAGATCGCTTACTTCGAACGCGGCCCGCTCGCCCCCGGCTCCCTGTCGATCGGCGGCTCCTGGTCGGCGTACTACTACAACGGGCACATCTACTCGAACGACATCGCCAAGGGCCTCGACGTGCTCCGGATCGACGACTGGCGCACCGAGAGCGCCAAGTGGGTACGGCTGGACCGGCTCAACGTCCAGACCCAGCCCGAGTACCGCTGACGCCAACCGGCTGACACCGGGGCGGGTCGAGGGGCCCGCCCCGGCGGCCTGCGGGCAGGATGCGCCCATGGCATCCAGCACCGAGGCCGCCGCCAGTGCGGCGAAGCCCGGGGTCGTGCTGCTGACCTTCGCCTCGGGACAGTTCCTGATGGCGCTGGACAGCTCCGTCATGAACGTCTCGATCGCTTCGGTTGCCGAGGACGTGGGGACCACCGTGACGGGGATCCAGGGTGCGATCACCGCCTACACCCTGGTCATGGCCATGTGCATGATCCCCGGCGGCAAGATCGGCGTGCTCATCGGCCGCAAGCGCGCCTTCATGATCGGCTGCCTCATCTACGGCTGCGGATCCCTGACGACCTCGCTCGCCCCCAACCTCACCGTGCTGCTGATCGGATGGTCCTTCCTCGAAGGGGTCGGAGCCGCGCTGATCCTGCCCGCGATCGTCGCGCTGGTCGCGGGCAACTTCACCGCCGACCGCCGTCCCGCGGCCTACGGGATCGTGGCCGCCGCCGGCGCCGTCGCGATCGCCGTCGGGCCGCTCGTCGGCGGCGTGGCGACCACGTACTTCTCCTGGCGCTGGGTCTTCGCCGGCGAGGTCGTCCTCGTGCTCGTCATCCTGTTCTTCGCCCGTCGCGTCGCCGACGCGCCGTCCGAAGCACGGTCCCGGATCGACTTCACCGGCGCCCTCCTGTCCGCGCTCGGCCTCGGCACCCTCGTCTACGGCGTCCTGCGGTCCAGCGCATGGGGCTGGTTCGTCCCGAAGGCCGACGCGCCCGCCTGGCTGGGGATCTCACTCACCGCCTGGCTCGTCCTGGCCGGTCTGCTCCTGACGAGGATCTTCCTGCACTGGGAGGCCCACCTCGTCGAACGCGGGTGGGAACCGCTCCTGGACCCCGCCCTGTTCGACAACCGGCAGCTCACCGGCGGCCTGACGATGTTCTTCTTCCAGTACCTCGTACAGATGGGCGTGTTCTTCCTCGTCCCGCTCTACCTGTCCGTCGCCCTCGGCCTGTCCGCCCTCCAGACCGGCGCGCGGCTCCTGCCGCTGTCCCTGTCCCTGCTCGCCGCTGCGATCCTGATCCCCAAGCTGCTCCCCCGGATCTCGCCGCGCCGGGTGGTCCGCCTCGGCCTCCTCGCCCTGCTCGCCGGAGCGGTGGTGCTGCTCGTCGCGCTCGACGAGGACGCGGGCGCGGACGTGGTGACGGTGCCGCTCCTGCTGATCGGGCTCGGAATGGGGGCGCTCGCCTCCCAGCTCGGCGCGGTCACCGTCTCCGCAGTGCCGGACGAGCGGACCGCTGAGATCGGCGGGGTACAGAACGCCGTCACCAACCTCGGCGCCTCCATCGGCACGGCACTCGCCGGATCGATCCTGATCGCCACGCTCACGACCTCGTTCCTGACCGCCATCGACGAGAACCCGGCGGTCCCGGACCAGGTCGCCGCCCAGGCCGCCGTCCAACTCGAAGGCGGTGCGGCCTTCGTGTCCGACGCCGACCTCCGGAGCGCACTGGACGAGGCCGGCACCAGTCCCGAGGTCGCCCGGGCCGCGATGGACGCGAACACCGAGGCACGCCTCGACGGCCTGCGCGCCGCACTCGCCGTCCTCTCCCTCACGACCGTACTCGCCCTCTTCTTCACCCAGCGGATCCCCGACCACCAACCCGGATCCCCGGCTCCGGCCCCGTAGCCCGGTCGGCGGCTCACACCGGAGGGAGCCGCCGACCCTCCGGCGGGCCGCCCCCGGGCGGAACACCCAGCTCCCAGTCCAGCCCGTACCGCTGGAACATCTCGGCCCTCAGCCGCGCCGACGGCATCGGCGCGCCCGGCAGCAGCACCGCCACCACCGCACCCATCAGCAGGGCCCGCAGCAGCGGGTAGTCGGTGTCCACGTCCGCCGAGCCGTACCGCGCCACGGTGTCCCGGAGCAGTGCTGCCAGCCGCTGCTGCTCCGGGCACTGCACGAACCCCTCGGCCTGCAGGATGCCCGCCATGTGCGTCCGCATCAACAGCGGCTCGTCCCGCGCCAGCCCCAGCACGGCGTCGATGGCGCGGGCCAGCCGCTCGCGGCCGTCGTCGGTGCGCGGCTCCCGCTCCAGAGCCGCCTCCAGGGTTCGGTGCATCAGCCGGTGCACCGCCGACTGGAGCAGCTGCCGCTTGCCCGGGAAGTAGTAGGAGACGAGCCCGCGGGCCGTGCCCGCGCGGTCGGCGATGTCGCCGAGGGTCGTGGCCTCGTAGCCGCGCTCGGCCACGAGTTCGACCGTGGCCTGGAGCAGCCGCTCCCGGGAACGTCTGCGCAATTCTTCATTGACCGATGCGCTGCGCGGGGACATGCTTACTCCTGCGTTGACTGGCTTCCAGCCAATATACTCAGCGCACGGGGAGGGCTGCTCTGCGCGACGCGGGGGATCGCGCAGGGCAGGCACGCCCGCAGCTCAGCGCGCGACGGCTTTCGGCCGATTCCGCCGCCCCGGCCAGGCGATCACCAGCGCCGCCAGGGCCGTCCCCAACAGCCAGCCCGCCAGCACGTCAGAGGGCCAGTGCACGCCCAAGTAGATCCGGGTGAAGCCGACCCCGATCACCGAGACGACGGCCAGCACCCACGCCCCCCGCACCCAGGCCTTCGGACCGGCCGGCGGAAGCAGCCACAGCAACATCCCGCACACCGCCGCCGCCGTCATGGCGTGGCCCGAGGGGAAGGCCGCGAAGTGCGCCGCGTCCACCGGGTCCGGCCACAGCGGCCGGTCCCGGCCCACCAGCGCCTTCATCCCCTGCGACACGACCGCCGCGGCCACCGTGACCACCGCGACCCTTGCGGCGCGCTGCCGGTCGCCGCGCCGCCACAGCCATACGCAGGCCAGGACCGCCAGTGCCCGCATCGTCCAGGGGTCCCACACCCAGTCGCTGAGCACGCGCATCAGTTCGGTGACCCCGGGACGGGCGACGGCACTCGCGTGCAGATCCCGCGCTACCAGCACGTCGAGGCGCAGGACCGGCCGCCACCGGGCCGCCACCAGCGCCGTCAGCAGGGCCGCGAGCACCGCGCAGCCGATCCCCACCTGCCATACCCGCCCGCTTCGCATGCGGAAGATCCTTGCACCCTCCCGGTCCGCGGCCGCGCCCTACCCAGCAGGCGCGCCCCGCGAGGGCCCGCTCCCCGGT
>NZ_JBHWJJ010000232.1:0-6859 GCF_042732005.1 Streptomyces sp. NPDC059851
GTCGAGGAGCAGGACGTCCTTGACCTCGCCCTTGAGGACACCGGCCTGGAGGGTGGCGCCGATGGCGACCACCTCGTCCGGGTTCACGCCCTTGTAGGCCTCCTTGCCGCCGGTCAGCTCCCTGACGAGTTCCGTGACGGCCGGCATGCGGGTGGACCCGCCGACCAGGATGACGTGGTCGATGTCCGAAACCTTGATCTTCGCGTCCTTGACCGCGTTGTGGAAGGGCGCCTTGCAGCGCTCCAGCAGGTCGGCGGTGAGCTGCTCGAACTGGGAGCGTGTGAGCTTCTCCTCCAGGTGCAGCGGGCCCTGGGCAGACGCGGAGATGTAGGGCAGGTTGATCGTCGTTTCCGTCGTGGCGGAAAGTTCGATCTTCGCCTTCTCCGCGGCCTCGCGCAGACGCTGGAGTGCCATCCTGTCCTTGGTCAGGTCGATGCCGTAGGCGTTCTGGAACTGCTTCACCAGGTGATCGACGATCTTCTGGTCCCAGTCGTCGCCGCCGAGGTGGGTGTCACCGTTGGTGGACTTGACTTCCACCAACCCCTCGCCGATCTCCAGGAGCGACACGTCGAAGGTGCCGCCCCCCAGGTCGAAGACGAGGATCGTTTGGTCGTTCTCCTTGTCCAGTCCGTACGCCAGGGCGGCGGACGTCGGCTCGTTGATGATGCGCAGCACGTTCAGGCCGGCGATCTCACCGGCTTCCTTCGTCGCGGTGCGCTGCGAGTCGTTGAAGTACGCCGGAACGGTGATCACGGCGTCCGTGACGTCCTCGCCGAGGTACGCCTCGGCGTCCCGCTTGAGTTTCTGCAGGACGCGTGCCGATATCTCCTGGGCCGTGTACCGCTTGCCGTCGATGTCGCCGGCATGCGGGAAACGCCAGTCCGCCTCGCCGACGTGGCGCTTGACCGACCGCGCGGTGCGGTCGACGTTCGTCACCGCCTGCCGCTTGGCGATCTCTCCGACCAGGACCTCTCCGCCCTTGCCGAAGGCCACCACGGAAGGTGTGGTCCTGTTTCCTTCGGTGTTGGTAATGACCGTGGGCTCGCCGCCCTCCAGGACTGCGACGACGGAGTTGGTCGTGCCCAGGTCGATCCCGACTGCGCGTGTCATCGTCCGCTCCTCTCAGATCAGTGAACCTGTCGGTGCTCACTGGTCGGCGGCTTGAGCAAGGCCGCCGCTGTACCGGTCCGGTGCGGGAGGCGTCTCGTACCAGGGTGACGCGACACTCACCAAGGGTAGAGCGGTGCCCATGCCCGCCGGATGTACATGGCCACAACACCTATATAGTCCGCATCAATAAACTTGACAAGCCTTGACTCAAGATGGCGAGGGGTCGGTGCGGCATGCGGGCGCAGGCAGTGAAGGAACGTCCGCGCCGGGGGATCGTTGCCGTCGCCGGCAGGAGTAGCGCCGAGACGAAGCTGAAGGTGCCGAGCGATGCCGCGCACGCACCTTCACGGCCGCGGCAGGGACATGGGCATTCGCGCTCGGCCCGCCAGCGTGGTGGAGAAATGCGGCGGTTTCCTCAAACCGGCCCGCCCGCCACTCGGCGAAGGCAGACCGGAGGAAACGCACACATCCGGGGAGCGCGCGGAACGGGGTGGCAGAGCTCATGGGGTTACCCGAACGCGAGATCGATCTGTTGAGCGCCCAGCACGTGGTCGGCGAGGAGCTGGGGGAGATGCGGGGCGCGGGCCGGTGCCCAGGGCACGACGTTCGTTGAGCGTCGGTCGGGCCGTGGACCGGGCGTTTCCGCCCCCCGCTCCGCTTCCGGCGGATTCGCCTGGACCGACGGCGACGTCCCGCGGTTCGACCAGGGGCCGGCTGCGGTGGCCGGCTGAGTGCCGAGGAGGCCGACGGCGGCATGCTGACGAACTGGCTTCTCGGGGGCCGGTACTGATGGGTTCCGGCCCCGCCTTGGGTGAAGGCCAGGAGTGGCTGGCCACCTTTCTCCAGACTGCGAGGTGTCCCATGAGACAGCGGCGGCTGAGCCGCCTCTCTTACCACCAAGTCATTGGCTCAGCCTGCACTGGCGGTCGTGCCCCGCTGGTCAGCAGCCTGTCAGCACGAACCATCGATGCCCAGTAGGCGAGAACCCTTGCTCCTTGCGACTGGCAGTGTCGTCATCTCCCTGGGGCTGTTCCTCTTCACGTGGGTCGGCTGGCGGCGGCGCAGGCATGGCGGCGGCGGAGCATCCAGCACCGAGGCGTGGGCCGAGCTCTTCCATCCGTCACAGCGACACGTGCAACAGGAGCGGGAACACCGACTTGTCCTCAGGGATGACGCCGAATCCGGTGCACCCCCCCAGCGCTGTTGACCTCGACTCCGGCAAGGCGGTCATCCGCCCCGCGCAGAACGCCACGAGCAGGTACGACGCGCCGTAACGGTTCGTTACATCACCATCCGCGCGTGCACCTGCCAGGAGTTCTCGGTTTCGTCCAGCCCCGTGCTTCTGCTGAGCCAGCAGACGCTGGTCGTCCTGCCGGACTGTTTCCCCGGCACCAGCACGCCGGGTTTACGCCTTGGCGGCCGACAGCCGATCAGCGGCGAGTTGGCCTGCTTGCCGACTACCTCCGTAGGCGCATGAGCGCGGAGCGTATTTCTACTCCAGCAGCTTTTTCCTGGTGCAGTAACTTGCCAACGCCCCCTGGGAACGACCAGCTGCCGCAGAGCAGGACAACCGGAGGATCATCCATGCCCCGAGAGGCGCCGTACCTCGCAGTAGCCGACGTGCTGCGCGCGCGGATTCTCGCCGGAGAGTGGGAGATCGGGGAGCGCCTGCCGTCTCGGGCACGGCTTGCCGTGGAGTACGGGGTCGGACGCAACGTCATGCAGAGGGCCATGGACCGTTTGATCATCGAGGGTCTCCTCGAAGGCCGCGCCGGCTCGGGCACCTACGTCCGCAGGCCGCGAGAGCGCCTGCGGCTGGTCCGCTCGCGGCACCGCGAACGCCGGGAGGGTTCTCTTCCCTGGCAGGACAGGAGGGAGCGGGGCAGGGCCGACGCCTGGGATTCGCACAGTCTGGTGCGCGTCCCCGCCCCCGAGCCGATTGCCGAGCGGCTCGCCATCAGCCCCGGGGACCTCTGTGTCAATACGCATTACGAGTTCCTCGCCGACGGGCAACCCGTCCAGCTTTCCGAATCCTGGGAGCCGATGGCTATCACGGATGGAACGCCGATTGTGCTGCCCGAGATGGGTCCCCTGGCGGGTAAGGGGGTGGTCGAGCGCATGCGTTCCATGGCGTGGTCATCGCGACTGTGGTCGAGGTGCCGCGCCCGGCTCGTGCCACCCAGGTGCAGGCGAACCTTCTGGGGATCAGCGTGGGGGACCTCGTGCTGCAGATCGAGCGGACCATCTTCGATACGGACGGACGTCCGGTGGAAACGGCCGACATGGCCATTCCGGACATGCGCCGGGAAGTGGTCTACGAGTTCGGAGTCGACCGTCCTTAGTCGTTGAGCCATTCGAGAGACATCGAAAATCCGACAGTTGGGTATTCCATGGCGAAATCCTCCCGGCTCGGCCTCTTACGTAATCGGGACTTCGGGCGATTGTTTGCTGCCACTGCGCTCGGTCAGTTGGGCGACCGCATTATTTTTCTGACCTTGCCTTTGGTTGCCATCGCGGCATTGCATGCCGACGAGTTCCAGGTGGGCTTACTGACCTCGATGACTTCGGCAGGATCGCTCCTGGTCGGGTTGCCGGCAGGCGCGTGGGTGGACCGCATGCGGAAGCGATCGGTGATGATCAGCACTGATCTCGCTCGCGCGCTGTTCCTCTTGACGGTTCCGGTGGCGTGGTGGGCGGGGCTTCTCACCCTCTGGTGGCTCTATGCAGTCGCCTTGGCTCATGGAGTGTTGACTGTTTTCTTCGATGTTGCGTACGTCAGCTATCTCCCGCACTTGGTGGGACGCGGCAATCTCGTGGAAGGCAACTCAAAACTGTCGGCCATACGTTCGGTGACGAGTATCAGCGGACCGACGGTGGCGGGGCCGCTGGTCGGCCTGGTTGGAGCTCCTGTAACGCTTTTGGCGAGTTCGGCCGCAATGGCTATGTCGGGGCTGCTCGCAATCACCATCCGGAAACGCGAAGAGAAGCCTGAGTCGAGCGAACATCATCAATTGGCTCGAGAGATTAAGGAGGGGCTAAAATTCGTCGTCACGTACCCTACTCTCCGTGCGATCATGCTGGGGGAAGTGATATTCAACCTCTTCCTGGTCATGTATCAGACCATGTTGCTGGTCTTTTTGGAGCGAGAGATAGGCCTCCAGTCGTTTGGTATCGGCCTCATTCTGTCGGGAATGGGTTGTGGTGCCTTGCTGGGCGCACTGTTGGCAACCAGGGTCTCCAAGCAGGTCGGGCAAGGTCCAGTCATCTGGATCGCGTCGCTGGTTACCTGTCCGTTGACCGTGCTCATGCCGTTAGCGCGAACGGGTTGGAGCCTGTACGTGGCTGCGATCGGGCTCGCGGCTCTGTCGCTGGGTGGAGTCGTCCGCGTGGTGGCTCAGTCAAGCTTCCAACAGGCCCTGACGCCGGATCGGCTCCTGGGTCGGATGAGCGCAACAGCTCGATTTGTTTCCTGGGGTGGCATTCCTCTCGGTGGGCTTTTGGGGGGAGCCTCGGGCTCTGTGTTCGGGGCAACAGGCACTTTGTGGATTGGTGCAGCCGGTATGACGCTGAGTGCCCTTCCCAACTTCCTGTCACCGCTTCGCGCAATGCGCACGTTGCCAACGGAGAAGGCCCCCAGCGACTCCCCCTGCGACGACCGCCACGGACTGGCCCGCACATAGCCGACGCGGACCAGATGCTTGTAGAGGCTGACGATCACGGCAGCGTCCCGGTCCCAGCTGGTGCCCCCACCGTGCCTTCGGTGTCTTCACGCCGCCACTGACGGAACTGCAGGATGTCCATTTCGGTGGCCGAACGCAGGTCCGTCCCGCGAGCCTGCAGGAACCCGAGCAGCATCAGCACCGTGTAGGCGTAGGCCCGCATCGACTTCGCGTCCCGCCGGGCCAGCGCCAGACTGCGGAACCACGAGGAGACCGGCTCCACCGGCCGCATCGCTTCGTCCAGCAGGACCGGCGTACCCGCCGGGAGGCGATACCGCTCAAGAGCCCCTGCCAGAAGGGACCGATCTATCCCCGCGACATCACCCACCCGCCACACCGCCCGATGGCTGGCGAAGTACAGCCGCACCGATCCCTCCCGTACCGGTCTGAGCACGTTCGTACGTACGCAGTCACGCCAACGGAAGATCGCCGCCGAGGCTACAAGGCGCACAAGATGTCACCCAGGTGAGACAACCCTCGATGTCTGGACAACGTCCTGGATGGAGACAGACTCGCGCCGGCGGGGACGTATCTGCTAGGCCGTAACTGGCGGCATTGGCCCCTGGCCGTACGCGTCCATCACCCGGAACCGCGGCCCGCCAGACAGTCAGCCTGCTGCTGCATTCCCAGGACGAGATGGAGGAGGGGCAGGCTGCCGGGCCTTGCGCACGACCTCGCCCTGTGGATCCCGTCCGAGGAGAGCTGAGGCCGCGTCCCGTCTCGCCCGCCGTGGCACGCGTCCTCGCGAGACGGCTCAGGATTCCCCGGCCGCGGTGTCACCGGAGGACAGGGCCGACCTTCTTCTGCGGTACGCCACCACCCCGCACACCGCGAGGAGGGGGACGGCCACGGCGGCCACCCCGAGGGCCGTCCGCTCGGCGAAGAGCCTTCCCAGCAGTTCGAGCACGCCGAGCCCCGCGGTCGCGTAGATCAGCGCCCAGGCCGCTCCGCCCACGAGCAGGGCGGGGAGGTAGCGCGGCAACGGCATGCGCATGCTGCCCGCGAGGAAGTTGACTGCGGTCTGAAAACCAACGGTCAGGAAGGAGACGGCCACCACCGGCGCACCCCACCGCTGGATCGCCCGCTCGGCGCGCTGGAACTTCGCCGAGGAGATCCGCCCGGCGAACCTGCTGCGCCGGGCGCCGGCGCCGGCGAGCCACCCGACGGCGAACGTCCCTCCGGCGCGGAGCAGGACGATGACATACAGGGCTCCTGCCGTGAGCGCGATCTTATCCACGGCGCCTCGTCCCGAGCCCGGGGCCGTAATGTGCGACGCCCCTCATCCGCATGGGAGTCCCGCCCCAGCGGGCGCATGACGCGCACAAGCCCGGTCGCCGTCTCTCACTTGTGCCCTGCCCCTGCCCGTTCCGTCCTATGGGTTGCTGCCTGCTGCCTGCTGCCTGCTGCCTGCTGCCTGGAACCCGACCCTGCACGCTCGCACCACAGGACAAGGTAAGCCTAACTGCACGCGCGTGCGGGGGTACAGGGGGCTACCGGAGGAACGGCGGGCGGGGGCATGAGTCTGGTCGGCTGCCCGATGCCTCAGCCCTGCCGGTGCGGACTTCTGAGCGTCGAAGTCCGGTCCCTCGGCCGGGTGAACTCGACCAGCGACTGTCGCTTCCAGTGCGTGAGAGGCTACAGAGGGCCATGACGATCGCGATTCCCTGCCCTGGTCGCAGAAATCCGCGGCGTGCGGCCGGGTGGCGCCTGCGTTTTCACCGCCGCCACGCGAGATGCCCACTACCGGGCGGATTCGCCTGGACGTGACCGTGGACGACGTCCGGCGGTTCGGTCAGGGGTCGGTGGTGGCGGCCGGCTGACCGCCCAGGGGGCCGCCGGCGGCGTGTCGGCGAACTGGTCCTTTGGGCGAGCCGGCCGGCACCGGTGGGTCCACCTCCGTACTTCGGCGCGTTCGGTGCGTGATCACGGCGAGGGCTAAGGGTTGTCCCGCAAATGATCTTTGGTGTGCCGGGTGACCTGCGTGTTCTTGTCAGCCGGCGAGGGTGAGGTTGTGCAGGCGGGCGATTCCG
>NZ_JBHWJJ010000233.1:0-6663 GCF_042732005.1 Streptomyces sp. NPDC059851
GTAGAGGACGAGCGTGCTGTCCTCGGGCAGGGTGGTCCCGACGGTCTCGAAGGGCAGTCCGCCCAGGCCGAGCGGGGGGCCGGCCGGCAGGTCGGGGAAGGACACGGTGCCGTCCGGGTGGACCAGCGCCGGGGGGAGGTGGCCGGCGCGGGCCATGGTGCACTCGCGTGTCGTGGGGTCGTAGACGACGTACAGGCAGGTGGCGCCGACGATGCCGGTGCTGGCCGGCCCGTCCCCGCCGCCTTCCTCCCGGTCCAGGCGCACCAGGAGGTTGTCGAGGTGGGTGAGGAGCTCGTCGGGGGCGAGTTCCAGTTCGGCGAAGTTGCGCGCCGCGGTGCGCAGCCGGCCCATCGTGGCGGCGGCGTGCAGCCCGTGCCCGACGACGTCCCCGACGAGCAGGGCGACGCGGGTGCCGGAGAGGGGGATGACGTCGAACCAGTCGCCGCCCACTCCGGACTCGGCGGGCAGGTAGCGGTGGGCGACCTCGACGGCGCTCTGCTCGGGAAGGCCGCGTGGCAACAGGCTCCGCTGGAGCGCCAGGGCCAGGTTGTGCTCGCGGGTGTAGCGGCGGGCGTTGTCGATGCACAGGGCGGCGCGGGCCGCGAGTTCCTGGGCGAGCCGGCTGTCGTCCTCTCCGAAGGGCGGCGAGTCCGCCGACCGGTAGAAGCTCGCGATGCCCAGCAACAGGCCGCGGGCGAGCAACGGGACGCAGACGAGGGAGTGCACCTCGTGGGCGAGGATGCGCCGGGCCCGCGCGGGGTTCTGGGTGATCCAGCCGACGGCGGAGGCGAGGTCGCGCTCCACTACCGGCTGCCCGCTCGCCAGGCACCGCATGTGCGGGGTGCCGGGGTGCAGGTCCAGCCGTTCGCCCACCGGGTCGAAGAGGGCGTCGCCGTGGACGCCGTGGACCACCAGGCGCTGGAGGTCGCCCCCGGGGTCCAGGGACTCGTCGCCGCGGAGCACGGGCTCGGGCACGTCGATGGTGACGTGGTCGGCCAGCCGCGGCACCGCCGTCTCCGCGAGCTCCCGGGCGGTGCGGGTCACGTCCAGGGTGGTGCCGATGCGGGTACTGGCCTCGGCCAGCAGTTCCAGCCGGCGGCGGGCCGCGACCGCGTACTTCCCGACCTCCGGCTCGCCGACGAGCACCAGCCCCCTGACCGTGCCGCTGCGGCGGGGGCCTTCGCGGCCGGGCCCGTCGGGGCCCGGGCCGTCGCCGCCGACCGGTGCCGCGGGGCCGGTGGCCTGCGCGAGGGGGCCGGGCGGCGGTCCGGTCCGGTGCCCGGCGGGACGGGGCGGTCCGTGGTGCGGCGGGGCGGCGGCGAGGTGGTGCACGGGCAGGGCGTCCCCGGAGAGGACGGCCTCGACGACGACGCCCTCCACCCCGGCGCTGCTCGTGACGGGATTGCTGAAGAGGGTCACGCCGCGGCCGTGGGGCAGGGGCACCTCGACGGAGGCCCGCTGGGCCGAGGAGATCAGCTCGGTGGCCCTCTCCTTGAGGATCAGCTGGTCGTGCGCGTCGAGCGCGCCGTCCGACACCTCGTCCAGCCCGAGCGACACCCCGTTGCCGACCGTCCCGCTCCGCGTGCGCTCCCGGGCGTCGAGGTACGTGCGCAGCAGCCCCCGCTCCCGCGCCGAGCTCTGCTCCATCAGCCGCCGCTCGATGGTCGCGGCGGCCCGGCGGACCAGCACGGGCAGTGCCGGGTCCTCGTAGGAGTGCGGGTACCCGAAGCAGAGGACGCCCACGACGCACCCGCTGAGCTGGTCGCGGATGGGGGTGGCGGAGCAGGCGTTCGTTTGGGAGCGTTCGGCGAAGTGCTCGGCGCCGTAGACCCGGACGAGCCGGCGCTCGGCGAGCGCGAGGCCGATGCCGTTGGTCCCCGCGAACCGCTCGGCGAAGACGAAGCCGGGCACGGTCTGGATGGGCGGCAGGCTGTGGGCCAGCGAGGGCTCCCCGAAGCGGCGCTGGAGGACCGTCCCGTTCCCGTCGGCGAGGCAGACGTTCATCCGGCTGCCCGCGAACCGGGACGCCAGCTGGTCGAGCACGGGTGCGGCAGCACGGACGAGCTGGCTGTCCGGATCGAAATCGTCCCGGAAGGGGAGCTCGGTCTGGTCGGGCGAGAGCCCCAGCAGCCGGCAGCGCTCCCACGAGCTCAGAATCGCGCTGCGCACTCCGCCCTCGACGGGCTCGCCCAGCAGGAACCGCTCACGGGAGCGTGCGGGGCCGATCTGGTCTCCCGTGACCCCCATCTGCATCACTTCCCTCGGCCGGGTGCCGACCCGTACAGGATGCTTGCAACGCGCCAGTGCATTTTGAGTATATTCCCGCTGATTCACCCGGAATGCGGTTGCGGGGCGGCGTCACGCCCCGCCGCAAGTCCGTCACAGGACCGCCACCGGATCGACGGGCGACCCGGTCCCGCCGGGCACGTTCAACGGCGCCACGACGATCATGAACTCGTGGCGCCCCGCCCCGGCGCAGGCAGCGGCGAGCGCCTCCAGATCCAGGTTGTCCAGCAACGGCACCCCCATCGCGGCGACGGCGAGGGCATGGACGGGGGAGTGGACGCCTTCGACCGGCGACGGTCGCAGGTCGCTGTCCCCGTCGCCGCCCAGCAGGCTCACGGCACGCTCGGCCAGCAGCGGGACCGCGTCCACGTGGAAGCCCGCGCTCGCCGCGGCGACGTCCCAGGGGCCGAGCTCCCGGCGGCGGCGGAACCGGCCGGAGCGGAGCAGTACGGCACTGCCCTCGTCGATCCGCACACCGAGTGCCGCCTCGGTGGCGAGCACGTCCCGGGCCCGGACCGCGTGCCCGGGCTCCAGCCAGTCCACCCCTAGGACGGCGGGCAGGTCGAGGAGCACGCCCTTGGCGACCAGGGGGCCGAGGGCCGCCACCGCGCCGAATCGCGCACCGCCGGCGTCCACGACCTCCCGGGCCGGACGCCCCTCGTAGAGCAGCCCCCGGTAGGCGACGTGTGACAGCGCGTCGAGGTGGCTCACGGCCTTGCCGTGGTAGTCGACGCCGAGGAAGTCCTTGTGCGTCGCGGGTTCGGGGGGCTCCACGTCCCCGAGATCGGACATGTAGTGCAGCGCGGGCTTGTCGTTGTCGGGCCCCGGCCGGGTGTTCCAGGGCAGCCCCAGGCGCACCACCGTTCCGGAGCGGACCAGTGCGGCGGCCCGCCGCACCCCGTCCGGGGTGACCCGGTTCCAGGCGCCGCGGTCCGCTTCGGCCCAACGGCCCCAGGTCCGCACCGCGGCGAAGAGGGCGTCGAACTCGCGGCGGGAGACCCGCGGGCCGGAACCGGGCCCGCCGCCGGTCCCGGGGTCCGACCCGGGACCGTCAGTCGGATCGGGGTCGGCAGCAGGTTCGTGCCCCGGGCTTGCGGGCGGAGACGGCGTCGGAGGTTCGTCCGGGCGGCTGGTGCTCATCCGTACTGCTCTCCAGGCTCGGCGGATACGGCCCCCCGGCGAGGCGGGGCCCGGCACCGGAGCCCCGACGCCCGCACACAAGCCCATGCCCGCCCGCCGCGGTTCCTACGCGCCGCCCGAGCGGCGGCGACTGGCAGCCATCCGCTGGGGCGAGGCAGGCTTGAGCCATGAGGGCGCTCTTCCACTTGCCCGCGGTACCGGGAGCCGGCGGTCACCACCAGCTCTTCTTCGGGCTCGCGCAATGCGTGCCCTTCGTGATCGCGCTCGCGGTGCTCGCCGTCGAGTTCACGCCCGCGCACGTCATCTACACCGGACCGGTCCTGGTGGCGACGCCGGCCCTGGCCGCGGTGACCATGGGCCCGGTGGGCACGCTCGCCGCGGTGCTGCTCGCCGTCGGCGTGAGCGTGGCCACCGCCACCTACAACCAGGCCTGGGGCAGCCAGCAGGTCTACACCAACTTCCTGGCCCTGTTCCTCGTATCGCTCGCGGGCTTCACCACGAGCCGCGCCGCACGCAGGCGCCAGGAGAACGAGCTCAACCGGGTCCGCCGCATCGCAGCGGCCGCGCAAGAGGTCCTGCTACGGCCCGTACCGGACCGGCTCGGCCCGGTACGGGCCGCCAGCCTCTACCTGGCGGCCGAGCAGGGCGCACAGATCGGCGGCGACCTGTACGACGCCGTCCAGACCCGCTACGGGGTCCGGATGATCGTGGGCGACGTCCGGGGCAAGGGGCTGCCCGCCGTACGGGCCGCCGCCGTCGTCCTGGGCGCGTTCCGGGAGGCCGTGCACTACGAGGACGAGCTCGTCGAGGTCATGAACCACTGCGGTGAGGCCCTGCGCCGCGACGCCGCCGTGGCGGGCGCGTCCGCCGGGGACGGCCTCCTGGAGTCGTTCGTCACCGCGGTCGTGGCCCAGGTACGGGACGGCCCCGTCGTCGAGGTGGTCAACCGCGGCCACCCGCCCCCGCTGCTGCTGAGCCACGGCGAGGTCCGCGCCCTGACGCCCGCGGCCCCGCTGCCGCCGCTCGGCCTGGAGGAGTTCATCACCGACCCCCCCGCCGAAGCGGACAGCTACCCGTTCGAGCCCGGGGACCGGCTGCTGCTGCACACCGACGGCGTCATCGAAGCCCGCGACCGCGACAACGCCTTCTTCGCCCTCCCCGAGGCGATGGAGGCGATGCACGACCGCCCCGGGCAGGAGTTCCTGGACGGCCTGCACCAGGGACTGGTCCGCCACACCCAGGGCTGCCTCGCCGACGACGTGGCGGTCATCCTCGTCGACCGGATCGGCGTGGAGCCCGCTGCGGACGCGTCCACCGAGGAGGAGGCAGGTGTGGCACGATCGTCCGGGTGACCGGAAGATCCGACGCAGCACCCGCGCAGCACCTGCGCGACCTCGCCCTGCTTCGCCGCGTCCGTGACCGGATCGACCGCGAGTACGCGCAGCCGCTGGACGTGGAGGCCCTCGCCCGCGGCGTGCACATGTCGGCGGGGCACCTCAGCCGTGCGTTCAAGCGGGCCTACGGCGAGTCCCCGTACGGCTATCTCATGACACGGCGCATCGAGCGTGCGATGGCCCTGCTGCGCCGCGGAGACCTCAGCGTCACCGAGGTCTGCTTCGCGGTCGGCTGCTCGTCCCTGGGCACCTTCAGCACGCGCTTCACCGAGCTGGTCGGCATGCCGCCCAGCGCCTACCGGCGCGAGGCGGCGGGCGCGACGGAGGGCATCCCGTCGTGCGTGGCGAAGCAGGTCACCAGACCGGTCAGGAATCGAGAAGCACGGGCCGGGGACCGCGGCTAGCGTGACGGTCATGGACATCAGGATTCACGCGAGCTTCCTCCCGCACGACGACCCGGACGCATCCCTGGCCTTCTACCGCGACACCCTCGGCTTCGAGGTCCGCAAGGACGTCGGATACGGCGGCATGCGCTGGATCACCGTCGGTCCCCCGGACCAGTCGGGCACCTCCATCGTCCTGCACCCCCCGGCCGCCGACCCGGGCGTCACCGAGGACGAGCGCCGCACCGTCACCGAGATGATGGCCAAGGGCACCTACGCCGGCATCCTCCTGGCCACCGCCGACGTCGACGGCACCTTCGAGCGCGTGGCCGCCGACGGCGCCGAGGTCGTCCAGGAGCCGACCGACCAGCCGTACGGCATCCGCGACTGCGCGTTCCGCGATCCCGCGGGCAACCTGATCCGCATCCAGGAACTGCCCTGACGCGGTCCGGAACCGCCCAGACCGTTCGACCGGGCCGGCCGGCCCCACAGATGGAGACGACCGAGAGCATGGCCACGAGCAAGAACCCGCAGCCGCCCGCGCAGCACACCGCCGACAGTCATGACCTGATCAGGGTGGTCGGCGCGCGGGAGAACAACCTCAAGGACATCAGCATCGAGATCCCGAAGCGCCGGCTGACGGTGTTCACCGGCGTCTCCGGCTCCGGCAAGAGCTCGCTGGTCTTCGACACGATCGCCGCCGAGTCGCAGCGGCTGATCAACGAGACGTACAGCGCCTTCGTCCAGGGCTTCATGCCCACCCTCGCCCGACCCGAGGTCGACGTCCTCGACGGCCTGACCACCGCGATCACCGTCGACCAGCAGCGCATGGGCGGCGACCCCCGCTCCACCGTCGGCACCGCCACCGACGCCAACGCGATGCTGCGCATCCTCTTCAGCCGGCTCGGCGTGCCGCACATCGGCCCGCCCAGCGCGTACTCGTTCAACACCGCCTCGATCCGGGCCAGCGGCGGGCTCACCGTCGACCGCGGCGCCGGCAAGACCAAGACCGTGAAGGCGACCTACGAGCGCACCGGCGGCATGTGCACCCGCTGCGAAGGGCGCGGTACGGTCTCCGACATCGACCTCACGCAGCTCTACGACGACTCCAAGTCGATCGCCGAGGGCGCGTTCACCATCCCCGGCTGGAAGTCGGACAACGTGTGGACCGTGGGGATCTACGCCGGGTCGGGCTTCCTCGACCCGAACAAGCCGATCCGCCGGTTCACGAAGCAGGAGATGCAGGACTTCCTCTACCGCGAGCCGACGAAGGTGAAGGTCAACGGCGTCAACCTCACCTACGAAGGACTGATCCCCAAGATCCAGAAGTCGTTCCTGTCCAAGGACAAAGAGGCGATGCAGCCGCACGTCCGGGCCTTCGTGGAGCGGGCGGTCACCTTCACCACCTGCCCCGAGTGCGACGGCACCCGGCTCAGCGAGGGCGCCCGCTCGTCGAAGAT
>NZ_JBHWJJ010000234.1:0-6638 GCF_042732005.1 Streptomyces sp. NPDC059851
GTTCGCCGGTCCGTCCGGCTCCGTCCGTGCCCGAGCCGGGCGTCCGGTGCGGCTGGTACGCCGCGGCGCGCTGGTGATCCAGCCGCCCTCGGCCCCGGCCCCCCGCGACCCCGGGCGGGCCGCCCCCCCCGGGGGGCCGCCCCTCCGCGCGTGCGGCCGCCGGAGCGTGCGCTCAGTCGAGGACGGCACCGCCGTCCTTGCGGTCCACCCGGCTGCGCCGGTGGTCCAGGTGCGCGTACACCCGGTGCAGCCAGCGGTCCTGGCCGTCGTAGCGGGGGGTGAAGGAGGTCCGGCCGTGCACCGCGAGCCGGTTGTCGACCACCGCGAGGTCGCCGACGCGCAGCGCGATCGCGGACATCGTCCGCATGAACGCCTCCCGCAGCTCGTCCATGGCGGCCGCGGCCTCGTCGTCCAGCGGGTGCGTCGCCGCGAAGTCCACCAGGACGTCGGGGTCGGCGAGGTCGCCGACCAGCACCGGGTGGGCCGGCGTCACCGAGTTCAGGCCGCCGAACGACGGTGGGGGCTCGGTGAGGAACCGCGGCGCGGCGAGCACCGAGACGGTCTGCCCGGACAGCAGCGGAAGGGCCCGGCGTATCGAGGAGGTGCACAGTTTCGCCTCGCCCGTCGCATCCTCGCGGACACAGAGCAGGCCGACGTAATCGGGCTTGTTGTCGTGGAACGCGTTTTCCACGTGGAGTTCCAGGAGAACGGAACCCGCATTGCTCTGGGACCGCTCACTGCCCGGCACCGGAACGACGTTCTGCACGAGTGCGCCGGTTTTCTCGCTGCGATAGGCGATGACCTCGCCGATCTGCGACATGGCCGCGGTGACCAGGGCCGAGGCGACGGCCGGCACGCGTTCCACGGAGCCGGGCACGGTCGGCGTCACCGGAAGCGGTTCGTCCGCCACCACCGGCACGTTGCGCACCAGCAGCACCCCGTCGGGCCCGGCGTCGTGCCGGAACCGGCGCAGCAGGGTGAGGAGCGGGCGCGGCAGCATCGCGGAGGCGTCCCGGACCGTGTCCAGCCAGGCCGGATCGTCGATCAGGGCGGGGGAGGAGGCCAGGACGTCGGCCGCCAGGGCGAGCATCGCGTCGCGCTCGGCGTCGGTGAGCGTCAAAGCGCCCGCCACCGGGGCGGCCGAGCCGAGGGTGAGGGTGTGCTCTTGAATGTGAGGCATGAAGGAATTTCCTCGGGTCGATGAAGGCTGACCCGAGTCAGTTTCCGGACCCGAACTATCCCGGTCCTATGGGAAAAAGGGCCTTCGTGGCCCCGTCGACAGGTATAGCCGAGGGATAGTTGCCCCCACCATTCTCATGGGGCGGCTTTGTCTCCGGAACGTCCCGCCGAGGACCCGGGGCCGCGCGTCCGCAATACGTCCGACGGGGGAGAAGAGAGGGGGATTTCCATGGCATTACGCGAGGAGGGCACCCCGGGCACGGCGACGTCCGTGGCCGGTGCGATGGCCGCCCGGGGCGAGGCGCACGTCTGGTGCTGGCGCCCGCCGGAGCGCACCGACCCGGCCGACCTGCCGCTGCTGGACACCGAGGAGTTCCGGCGCGCACTGTCCCTGCCCGCCGAACGGGACGCCGCCGCCTTCGTCCGCTCCCGCGCCGCGGCCCGCCGGGCACTGGCCGGCCTGTTCGGCCTCGAACCGGGGGAGCTGGCCCTGGCCCGGAGCGCGTGTCCCGGTTGCGGGGACGCCGGCCACGGCCCGCCCCGGCTCGCCGCCCCGCCCGTGCCGCTGGTGCTGAGCATGAGCCGTACGGCCGGGGCCTGCGTCCTCGCGGTCGGCACCGGCTCCGCCATAGGCGTGGACGCCGAGGCGTTGCGGCCGGTGCGCGCCGCGGCAACAGCTGACCCCGACCTGACCGCCGCCGAGCGGGGTCACCTCGGCGCCCTACCGGCCGGTCCGGAGCGGGACGCGGCCTTCCACCGCATCTGGACCCGCAAGGAGGCCGTGGTCAAGGCCACCGGCCTCGGCCTGTCCGGAACCGAACTGGGGCTGCTGGAAACGCATCCGGCCCGCCCCGGACCGGTGCGGATCCTCCACACGCACCGCGGCCGGACCACCGCTTGGACGGTGGAGGACCTCGCCCTCGTCGAGGGAGTCGCCGTCGCGCTCGCCCGGCCGGCCGGCCCGGCCGCGCACGGCCCGGTGCACACGCACCCGGACCACTGACCCGCCCGCCCTGCCGGCGGACCGGCCCCGCCCTACCGTCCCCCGCTCGTTCCCGCCCCTGTCCCCGTCCCCGCCCCAGCGAAAGGCCGTCCAGCCATGACCATCGAGTCCTACTTCCCCGTGGAGCAGCTGATCGCCGACCGGGCCGCCGGTGCCGCCCCCCAGGCGCAGGCCCCCGACGCCGCTGCCGGTGCGTCCGGTTCGCCCGCACAGCTGCTCGGCCTGGCCCCCGAGGACCTCACCGCGTACTTCGCGCAGATCGCCGAGGCCGTCGAGCGCGACGACCCCGGTCCGGCTGCCCGCGGCGGCTGGGAAGAGCGGGAGCGGCTGCGCTTCTCCACCTGGGTGCGCCAGGTCTACGCCCACCCGCTCTCGCCGGCCGTGTTCGCGCTGCCGGCGGACCGCGTCGTCCGCGGGGTCCAGCTGCGTGAAGCCGCCGAACTGGCCTTCCGGATCGACGTGGGCCGGGCCCGGGCCAAGGCCCCGAAGCCGTCCGCCGAGGTGCGGGCGACGGCCGCCGTCGCGTCCGCCTGGGCGATCGCGGCCGACGCGCTGTCGCGGTCGCCGCGGCCGCCGCGCGAGCGGGTCGTCGCCGACGTGTGGACCATCGTCCGCGAGGCCATCGAGCCCGCCCTGCGGCCGACGGGCACGGTGTTCGCCCGGTCCCACGGCTCCTGGTGACCGCCGCCGGGTCGGGTCACCGCACCGCGGAGGGCAGGGCCCGGCCGGCGTCCAGCTCACGGGTCGTCAGCGAGGCCGCCAGCAGCCTGACGAGGTCGTGGCAGCGGTACAGGGGACGCCCCTGCGCGTCCAGCCCGGACAGCTCCAGCAGGGCCCGGTCCACCAGACCGTCCAGGGCCGCCTCCGCGTCCTCCTCCGCGGTGCCCAGCACCAGGGCCGCGTACTGGGCGGAGAACGGCTCGCCGTCCCCGTCGGCGAGTCCCGTCAGCGCGGCCAGCTCCGGCCCGTCGAGCCGGCGTACGGAGTCCACGAGCGAATCCCGCACGCTCACGTCACCGAACGCCAGCTCGCCCAGCCGGGCGTCCGGGTCGGCGAGCCGGGCCGCCAGCCGTGACACCGGCCAGTGCGCCCGGGCGGCGAGCCGGGCCCCGGCCACCGTCAACGCCAGGGGCAGCCCGGCGCAGTACGCCACCACGTCGTCGGCGGCGTCCGGCTCGGCCTCCAGCCGGTCCCGGCCGGCGAGCGAGGCCAGCAGCTCCAGCGCCTCGTCGTCGTCGACGGGGGTCAGCGCGGTGGTGTCCGCGCCGGCCACCCGGGCCAGCCGGGCCCGGCTGGTGATCAGCACGGCCGCCCCGGGCCCGGCGGGCAGCAGCGGGGCCACCTGCCGGTCGCCGACGGCGTCGTCGAGTACGAGCAGCAGCCGGGCGTCGGCGGTCCGCGTCCGGTACAGCCGGACCAGCTCCTCCGGGTCGCCGGAGGCGGCGGCAGCCTCCGGCCGGCCCAGCGCGCGCAGCAACCGGACCAGCACCTCGGCGGGCTCCTTCGGGGTGCCGTCGGGATGGCGGAGCTCCGCGTACAACTGCCCGTCGGGGAAACGCGCCGCGCAGGCCCGGGCCGCGCGCACCGCCAGCGCCGTCTTGCCGACCCCGGCCATGCCGGTGATGAGCAGGCGGCGGGGGCGACCGTCCTCGCGGCTCAACCGGGCACGCAGGGCGGCCAGCTCGGCCCGCCTTCCGGTGAACTCCCCGTACGGGGCCGGCAGCATGGCCGGCACGGCCGGGGCGCCGGGCGCGGTGCCCGTCGCCCGCACCCCGCCGGCCGCACCGGACCGGCTCGGCACGGCGGCCGCGGGCGTGGCCGGCGTCAGCCCGAGGTCCCCGCCGAGCACCGCCTGGTAGGTGGAGCCGAGCGCCTCGCCCGGGTCCACGCCGAGCTGGTCGGCGAGGACCGCGCGCCCCTCGTAGTAGGTGTGCAGCGCGTCGGCCTGCCGGCCGCACCGGTACAGGGCGGTCATCAGCTGCGCGCGCAACCGCTCCCGTACGGGGTGCTCGGCGACGAGGGCGGTCAGTTCGGCGATGACCTGCTCGTGCCCGCCGAGGGCGAGGTCGGCCTCGATCCGGCTCTCCAGGGTGATCATCCTGGTCTCCTCCAGCCGGGGGAGTTCCGCCTCGATCATCTGCTCGGTGGTGTTGGCCAGTGCGGTGCCCCGCCACAGGTCGAGCGCCTCCCGCAGCAGCGCGGCGGCGTCCGCGTGGCGGTGCTCGGCGAGGGCCTCGCGGCCCTGCCGGTCGAGCCGGACGTACTCGGTGAGGTCGGTCCAGGCGCCGGGCGCGTGCAGCACGTAGCCGGGCTGGCGCCGGACGATCGAGGCCTCCTCGCCGAGGTGCTTGCGCAGCCTCGACATGTACGTGTAGATCTGTGCGCTCGCCGTGGCCGGCGGGCTCCACCCCCACAGGAGGGCGCTCAGCCGGGCATCGGAGACGACGCGGCCCTCGGAGAGCAGCAGCGCGGCGAGCACCGTGTGCACCTTGGAACCGGAGAGCGGGACCGTGCTGCCGCCTCCCCGTTTGGCCTCGACCGGCCCGAGAAGCCGGAAGTCCATGCGGCACCCCCTTCTGGTGTGAGCATCCGTTCTGGCTCCAGAAGGTAGGAGGGGGCCTTATTGCCGGGTTATCGCCGCCGGCGGCAGCGCTATCGGGCGGAGGAGGGCCGTCGCGGGTCAGACGGGGAGACCGGTGGGCCCCTTGATCCGCTTCATGATGATCTGCGAGTTGACCTCGGTGACCCCGGACAGGGCGGTCAGCTTCTCGATCCACAGGCGCTCGTACGCGCGCAGGTCCGCGACCGCGATCCGCAGCAGGCAGCCGGGGCTGCCGAAGAGCCGGTAGGCCTCGATGACGTCGGGGATGTCCTGGAGGGCCGCCTCGAAGGCCTCCACGGCCTCGCGGTCGCGGCGCACCTCCACCGAGACCAGCACTTCGAAGCCGCGGCCGACCGCCTCGGGATCTATGACGGCCCGATAGCCGCGGATCACCCCGTCCTGCTCCAACTGGCGCACGCGGCGCATGCAGGGGGAGGGGGTCAGGCCCACGCGCTGGGCCAGCTCCTGGTTGCTGAGCCGGCCGTCGGCCTGGAGCTCCCGCAAGATTTCGCGGTCGATGGCGTCCACGGCGCAATTATCACCCGAGGGCCTGCCGCGGGCCTGGTGAAACCGGCAATCGAATTGCGCGTCGGAGTCCCTATCATTGCTCTCTACGGAACATCTGTACGAGATGTCACCCCTCGGGGAGTTCGGGAGGAAGGGCGGCCATGGGTCGGATCGTCGTCATCAGCACCGGCGGCACGATAGCCAGCCGCTGGCAGGGTTCCGGCTTCGCCGCCGACGCCGACGGACGGGAGGTCATGGCCACCGCGCCGCTGCCGGAGGGCGTCACCGTCGAGGTGGTGGACCTGTTCAGCGTCAACAGCCCGCGGCTGACCACCGCCCACCAGCTGACCCTGCTGCGCACCGTGCACGAGGTGCTCGCCGACCCCGGCGTCGACGGCATCGTCGTCACCCACGGCACCGACACCCTGGAGGAGTCGGCCTTCCTCGTCGACCTGCACCACCACGACCCGCGCAGCGTCGTCTTCACCGGCGCCCAGATGCCGATGGGTACCGCGGAGGGCGACGGCCCCGGCAACCTCTACGACGCCCTGCTCACCGCGGCGACCACGCGCGGCCTCGGCGTCCTCGTCTGCTTCGCCGGCCGGGTCCACGCCGCCCGCGGCACCGTCAAGACCCAGTCCGTGGCGCTGGACGCCTTCGCCGACCCCTCGCGGGAACTCCTCGGCAAGATCGGCTTCGGCAAGGTCGCCATGCTGCGCTCCCCGCAGCGTCCGCTGCCGCTGCCGCTGCCCGCCATGCCGGAGCTGCCGCCGCGGGTGGACATGGTGATGCACCACTGTGACGGGGACCCGGTCCTGTTCGACGCCGCGGTCGCGGCGGGCGCGCGCGGGATCGTCCTCGTCGGCACGGGCGCCGGCAACGCCACCCCGGAGATCGTCGCCGCGGTCGAGGCGGCCGTCGCGGACGGCGTCCTGGTCGCCCTGACCACACGGGTCGCCGCCGGCCCGGTCACGGAGATCTACACCCACGGCGGCGCGGTGGACCTCGTCGCAGCGGGCGCCGTCCCCACGGGCACCCTCCGCGCCGGCCAGGCCCGCATCGCAGTCCTCTCCGCCCTCCTGGCCTCCGACACCCCGGAGGACCAGTCCCGCACCCTCCGCGCCGCGGTCGCCGCCCCCACCCCGTCCCTAACCCCCGCCTAACCGCTGCCGGTTGCGCGGATCGCTTCCCCACCCCGGCCCGGACCCCGCGCCTCAAACGCCGGCGGGCCGCAAAATCCAGCCCGCGCGGCGTTTGAGCGCACCGGGCGCGAAGCGCCCGGAACGGTCCGGGCGGAGCCCGGTTTCGGGAAGGGGCGGGCTGGGGAATCGCTCCGCGCAGCGGCAG
>NZ_JBHWJJ010000235.1:0-6558 GCF_042732005.1 Streptomyces sp. NPDC059851
TACGGACGTCAGACATCCCGCTCAACAACCCGAGGGCCTCGCCCGTTGCGCGGCCACCCCGATCACCCGATCAGTGGCCACGTTGAAAAAGCTCAGGGACTGGCGGGCCGCTGCCGAGCTGTGCTCGCCGTCCCATCGCTGTCCCAGATGGTGAGCCGTCGGCGAGCGTCTCTACCTTTCCGACGTCGAGCTCTGCTGTAGACGCTGGCCCTGCGGGTGGGGCTTTCTCGCGGATTCTCGGTCCGTGTGTGAGCGGTGGGGCTACGGTCCCCGTCATGGTGACGTTGACGGACTGGTTGAGTGTGGGCGCGGCGGTGGCGAGCGCGGTGACGGCGGGGATCACGCTGCGGATCTCGGGTCGGGCGACGCAGGCCGCGGTGCAGTCGAGCAAGGCCGCGGAGCGGGCCAACGCGGTGGCGGATTCCGTGGCCCGGGTGGAGCGGGCGCGGTGGCACTTCGAGATGCGGCCGCAGTTCGATGTGACGGTCACGCGCACGTCGTACGCGAACACGGCGCTGCTGCTGCTGACGTACAAGGGGCCGTTGGAACGCCTCGATGAAGTGTCCGTGGTAATCCGAGACGAGGACAACGTTCGGTCAATCAGCATCTCTTCTGCGGATCTGGGGTGCTTCACTCCTGAGGATGTGAGGGGGCCAGTGTGGGGGCCGTACCGATTCATGCACGGTGCAGAGGGGTGGTCGGACGACGGGCGGCGCACTGCTGCGCAGCCTGTCGTGGTGGCCGGACGGCAGATCCAGCGCGTTCTGGAGGAGACGCCGGACCCCGAAGGGTATTCAGAGGCGCAGTGGCGTGCCCGGTGTGAGGGGCAGCCGGTGCGGTTGTGGGTGCGGTGTCGCGCTGAGGGGTTCGAGCCGTGGACGTTGGCGTACGACGTCGAGGTGGAGGACCGGCGGGTTTGACCGACCGGCCGCCGGCCCCGCCGAGAAGGTCCGTCTGCCTGCGGCGGCCGAAAACGGCCCCGTGGCGACGACGATGTCCCGCCCGCACCCGCTGGGCCCGTACATCGGGCGTTCCACATGGCGGCTGAGCGGCCGACCTGGCGGACTGAGTGTTCCGCAGGTCAGCGCCCTGGTCGGGCGCCTCGATCGACCGCCCGGAAGTAGCCCGAAGAGGGGGCAGCGGTACACGTGGAGGAAGTAGGCGAGTCCCGCCAGGTAGAGCGCTCGGTCACACCGGCATTGGAGCTGCCGGGGACGAGGCGTTTGTGCATCCTACGGAAGGCTCGCCACAGTCAGCTCGTACCCTGCGGCACGGCGTCGTGCCCACCAGGACAGCCGTGGCGCGGTGGCGGCGTTGACGGCCCGTCCGAATGCCTCCAGCGCAGCCTCCAGGCGTGCGGTGTTCTCCACGTCCGATAGGGCGTTCAGCAGCTGCTCGGTGGCGGTGACGACGGCCGGGTCGGAGGAGCGCATGAGCGGGGCGGCGGCGGTGGCGGCCCGGGTGAGCGGTTCGCGCAGGGCGGCCGCGGTCTGCTTGCTCGCCACCCGCTCCCGGCTCAGCAGCTCGGCTGCTCGTCCGAGGCCCACGAGTCCGCTCTGCACGTCGGTGCCGCCGGCGATCCGGGCGCGGGCGGCGCCACCGGCGAAGGCGAGCACGGTCAGCAGGAACGACCTCGCGCGCTCGGCCCGTCCCTCCCACAGCAGGCGGTTGGCGGTGGCCGCGCCCTGCAGTTCCATCACCGCCACCGTCATCGCATCTGCCTGCACCCGCAGGGCCCCGATTTCGGCCTGCCGCTCCTGGTGGTTGCGGGCGCGGCTGGTCAGCCACGACGCCAGAACGGCGATGACCGCCCCGGAGGCGAGCGTGCTGACCAGCTCGATCAACTTGTCCATGCCCCGCAGGCTGGCCGCTCGCCGGCCCCGGCGTCCGGGCCGTTGCGCATCTGACGCACAACTCGAACGATCCCGTTGCCGATCAGCGGCCGGGCGTGCCTGGATGCTGAGAGGCCCGGCCCTGCGCAGCAGCGCCGGTGCCGGGCCTCATCCGCGTATCCGTGGGGGACGGAGTTCACGCGTCGGCGTGTCCAACGCCGACGGCCCTCGCCCCGTCACGGGTCCCCGGAGGAGG
This sequence comes from Streptomyces sp. NPDC059851, assembly GCF_042732005.1. Classification (NCBI taxonomy): domain Bacteria; kingdom Bacillati; phylum Actinomycetota; class Actinomycetes; order Kitasatosporales; family Streptomycetaceae; genus Streptomyces; species Streptomyces sp. NPDC059851. The sequence continues at coordinate 2,089 of NZ_JBHWJJ010000235.1, forward strand.
CGGCTTCCCTGGTGCATAAGCTCTCGGCCATGAGCGAGGAGAGCCTGCACCAGATCCTGGGCGACATCGAGCGGTCCGTCCGTGACTTCACCGGAGCCGAAGCGCTCCTCGCGGAAGCCGAGCAACGGCGCGACCGCACCCGCCAGGCCGTGCTGGAGCAGGTGAAGCGGCTGCGTGCCGAGGTGGATATCGTCCACGCTCCGGAGCTGATCGGGTTGCTCAGGCACCTGTACTGGCAGCAGCCCGGCATCCACGGACGCCCCCTGGCCGAGGCTGCCGGCCTCCACCTCAACGACATGCTCGCCGCGATCGGCCCGGCGCCCTCGGGGATCCTGTGCGCCCACTGCGGCACGGAACTGCTGCGCACCAGCCGGTCCTGGAAGCCGCGAACCCGGTACGGGCCGCCGCTGTGCCCCCGCTGCTTCTCCCTGGAGGGCGACGCACGGTCGCGGACGTGGCGGGTGGAGAGCCTGCGGTCGCGGATCGTCGCGGAGGCCCAGGTGCCGGCGCGGGCCAGGGACTGGCGGGCCGCTGCCGAGCTGGTGCTCGCCTTCCCGCCGCTGTCCACAAGGGTGAGCCGCGGCAGCGCCGTGGACCAGAGCGAAGGCGTCTGGCGCGGGTGGGAGAACGCCCGGGTGATCCGCAACCGTCTGATTGCGGCGGCCGCCGACGGCGACGACACCGTGGGCGTGACCGTCGGCGAGGCGCAGCTGCTGGTTGAGACGGCTCTGCTGGTCGCCGACTGGGACACGGCCCGAATCCGCGACATCATCGACCCGATCACCCACGAACCGGCGCTCGCCCTGCTCACCCGGCTGCAGCGCGAGGTCCGCGCCACCGCCCAGGCCGCCCGGGAGCGCGCGTACGCCGCGTACCCCGAGGGCTACAAGCTGAGCGAGGACGAGGAATCCGAAGCCTGGCGCGGCGCCGGCGGTTGAGGGGCTGACGTCCCCGGCCGCGGAAGGCGGCCAGGCACGTCAGGACGGCCCGCCGGGTGTCCGGCGGGCCCGCTGACGGATGACTTCTGACAGTCGGCGGGAGACCGCAGCCAGGGCGTCAGTCGGCGGCGGCCTTCTCCTCGGCCAGCTTCTTCTTGGCCTGCTGGTACTCCTCGTACGTCACGGCGTTCAGTGCCTCGATCTGGGCGAGCGTCTCCGCCGTGTCGTCCTTCTTCATCGGGCTGTCCATGAACCTCAGGAACAGCTCCACCATCGCGTGGCTCTTCCAGTGCCGCAGTTCCGCCTCGTTCAGCAGCTCCGGGCCGCCGGCCTCCAGCATGTCGACCAGCCGTTCCCGGGCCCGCCACTCCCGGCGTTGACGCCACCAGCCCCCGCCCGGCCGGTTGAGATCCTGCAGCTTGCGGATCTGCTCCACCACGGCCCGGATCTGCGCCTCCTGCTCGGGCGTCCACGCCGTCCCAGAGCCGTCAGCGAGCGCCTGGACCGCCTCTTGGACGGCCTTGCTGTTGTCGCCCGGCCCGGCGGCTGCTCAGCTGCTCCACGGCCTTCCTGAGCGACTCCTGCGCCGCCGTCGCGTCGTCGTGTTCGGACACGCTCACCCCTTCTCCTCCAAAACGCGCAGCATGCCCGACGCGCGGCGCCCCGGGCAATCGACGGCCCGGCCTACTGCGGGCCTGCCCCGCCCACGGCGGTGTCCGTACGGCGGGAGCGCCGGCGGATGACGTCCGGCAGCTGGCGGGAGGCGGCGGCCGGGATGAAGAACAGCCCGGTCATGCCGAGCCCGGTCACGGTGGCGCTCAGCAGGCCCACCGAGAACGACGGGTCGTCTACCGAGGCCACCCCGCAGAACACCGAGAAGGCGGCGACGAACACCAGCGAGGCGACGATCCACCGCTCCCGCAGCGGCGAGCGGGTGGCAGCCACCACCGCACCCCACCACATCCATCCCGCCATCACGCAGAACAGCACAGCCGCCGGCGGCAACAGCACGGGCGGCGCCCACCGCGCGACGTCGCCGCGAGGCAGCTCCTGCCCAGTCAGGTAGCCGACCTGGACCAGCCACACCAGGTACACCGGCACCTCGACCGCGATCACCACCCACATCAAGACCCGCAGACCCCGCAACGCGCCCCGCTCGCTCATCCCGCACCCCTCCCCCTACGATCACCAAGTCCAGGGGGACCTAGCGGCCCTGCGCCGGCACCCACCAGGGCGCATCACCCGCAGGGATGGAGATCAGCCGCAGGACCGCCCACCGACGGGCGGTCTCTGTCCACAGGTCAGCACCGATGTGCTTGTCCTTGCTGGGCAGGTTGTCCTGGCGGACAGCGTCGAGCTACTGCGGGAGCCGAACGCCAGGGCGAACAAACGGCAGCGACTGCTGGACGCTCCGGGTGGTCGGGAGTTTACGGCGATCATCGACGAGGCGGTGCTGCGTAGGACGGTGGGCAGTCGGCAGGTGATGCGCGAGCAGCTGCATCAAGGACGCCGGAACCGGCGATGTCGCCGCCCGAGCCCACAACACCCCTGCTGGCCAACATCGCGCTGTCCGCGCTCGACGACTTCGCCGCCGAGCAGTGGACGAACACGATGGCAACCCGGCGGGATCGCGAACGCCGACGGGCAAGCTTTCGAGGAGAAGCTGACCTCCTCCATGACCGGGTTCCTCGCCTTGTGCCAGACGCACCTGTCACGAGAGGAATCGGAGACCCTCTGCGGCTGGACCGTGCTCGTACCCTTCTCACTCGATGAGGAGACCTGGCTGCCCATCGAATCCGACGACCACGTGGTCGCTGGCGCACCCCAGGTACTACTGCTCGCCGAGAAGCTGGCGGCAGCCATCGCTCTGCCCGCCGAAACCCCGGCGACATGCGACAACCTCGACCTGAGCATGTGGTTCAGGCACCAGGCAAAGGAACTGGCCACCACTCGAACAGGCCCGTGGAGCAAGGATCTCGATAGAGCGTTCTACGTCGCGCTGTTCCTGCGCGCCGCCCAGCACTCGATCCAACGCGGCTGTCCCATCGTCTGCACCTGAGCCCCATCTTCGGTCTCCTGGTCTCTCGGCGGATGTCACTCACCGTGCACGCTTCACGGAAAGCGAGCCAGAGCCCGAGAACGGGAGTCGCTTGTCGATGAGCTTGGGAGGCGCCCGCCGCTGAGTCGATGGGCACTTGTACCGGTGTGTGCCCAGACTGCAGCGACCGCGCATAGTTGAACGCGCCGCCGCCATCTGCCTCCGGCAGGGCGGGCGCCCGTCAGGACCGGCTCCACGTCAGCGGCTGCCGCATAGCGAGCAGCCACACCAAACCGCTCACCCGCGATCAAGCGCTCCAGCTCCCTCGGCAGTCGACGGGTGCCGGCCTGCGTGATCTGCCGGCCGGACACCGACCTCGGCGTCCTGGACTGAACCCTCGGCCGGCCGTTACTTCGTGGGGATCCGCTGCACCAGATCCGCGGCGAGCTGGTCGGCCGCGCGGTGTGACGTCGAGCGTCTCCAGCAGCCACAGATAGCCGACCGCCTCCCACGCCTCGGCCGCAGTCAGGACGGGAAGTCGGGTTTCGTCCGAGTAGTCGCCGGTCACCGGCTCACAGGTGTCCGCGCCGGATCAACAGCGGCCTGTCCGGCCAGGACACGAAACGGGTGATCGGCCCGCACTAACCACCAGTGCGGGCCGATTCACCTCCACCCCTTGGGCCTCTGAGGATGGAGAGGCTGCGGCCCCATGCGCTCGACGGCCACGTGCCCGCGAGCCCGAACACCGTGCCCACGCGCTCCCGGGGACGGCGGCCCACTTTCCGAAAAGGAACCTCTGGGTCAGCGGCGACGGTCAGGCCGAGTCGCAGGCTCGACATCCCCCGGTGTGGCACTTCTAGTCGGCCGGCGGCTTGTCCCAGGGCTTCGTGCTGCCGGTGCAGACAACCATGCCGTACTGCTCGGGACTGGGGCCGTAGGTATTGCTGGAGAAGCTGCCCGGATTGATGGCGTACAACGCGGTGTAGGCATCCGGGTTGTACCACGCGCCCGCACGCAAGTGCAGCGTCGCCTTCACCGGAAGGTTGTTCCGGTAGGAACGGACCCCGTTGGTGAACGCGCCCATCCCGAAGCGGTCCAGGTCGTAGCAGATAGCGGTGCTGGTAGTGGTGAACGTCAGCTCCCGGTACAGGCTGCTCTTGTAGAGACACAGCTTCCCCGAAGGGCAGGGGGTGTCCGCGGCCGCGGACGGCGCCGTCGCCGCCAGCCCAGTCACCACCGCCAGACCGCCGGCAAGTGCGATCGATGCCAACTTACGCTTCAACAACTTCACTACGTCCTCCTGTAACTGGCCCGCACCCCCCGGCGTGGGGGTCGCACAGCCGGGAAGTGAGTCTTACACCAGGTGATTTTCATTTCCACGGCCTATCGCTGCAGACAATGAGCGTTTTCAGCGGTGAGTTTCCAGGGTGAGGATGGCTTTGACGATTGACGTAAGTCCGTTGGGGCTGCAGCGGGCTTTGCGGAGGATGCGCC
>NZ_JBHWJJ010000236.1:0-6525 GCF_042732005.1 Streptomyces sp. NPDC059851
GGGGCACGTTGACCGCCGCCATCGTGGCCGCCGCCGAAGCGGCGACCGCCCTGAACGGGGTCCTCTCCCTCCTCGCCCTCGGCGACGGCACCGAAGCAGGCGGCGCGCGGCGCGCTCACCCCGGGCTGCTGGCCACCGCCGCGCTCGTGCAGGCCCTCGGCGACGCCGACGTGGCCGCCCCGCTGTGGTGCGTCACCCGCGGCGCCGTCGCCGTGGCCCGCTCCGAGCGGATCCAGGACCCGACGCAGGCCCTCCTGTGGGGCTTCGGGCGGACCGTAGCGCTGGAGCACCCGGACCGCTGGGGCGGGCTGCTCGACCTGCCCCCGCAGGCCGACGACCGCACCCTCGAACGGCTCGTCGGGGTCCTGGCCGGCGACGGCGCCGAGGACCAGGTGGCCGTACGGCCCTCCGGGCTCCACGGCAGGCGGCTCGCCCACGCCCCGCTCGCCGACGCACCGGCCGTCCCCGCCTGGAAGCCGCGCGGGACGACCCTCGTGACCGGAGGCACGGGCGCGCTCGGCGCGCACGTGGCCCGCTGGCTCGCCGGGAACGGCGCCGAGCACCTGATCCTGACCAGCCGCCGCGGCCCCGACGCCCCCGGCGCGGGCACCCTGCGCGAGGAACTCACCGCGCTCGGCGCCGAGGTGACGATCACCGCCTGCGACATGGCCGACCGGGACGCCGTCGCCGCGCTCCTCGCGGCCGTCCCCGCCGACCGGCCGCTGACCGCCGTGTTCCACACGGCCGGCGTCCTGGACGACGGAGTCATCGACGGGCTCACCCCGGAGCGGTTCGCGACCGTACTCGCCCCCAAGGCGGACGCGGCGCACACCCTGCACGAGCTCACCCGCGACCTCGACCTGTCGGCGTTCGTCCTGTTCTCCGGCGTCGCCGGCACCCTCGGCGACGCCGGCCAGGCCAATTACGCCGCCGCCAACTCCTACCTCGACGCCCTCGCCGAGCAGCGGCACGCCGACGGCCTGCCCGCCACCTCCGTGGCCTGGGGCCGCTGGGGCGAGAGCGGCCTCGCCGCGGGCGGCGCCATCGGCGAACGCCTCGACCGCGGCGGCGTCCCCGCCATGGCCCCGGCCGCGGCGATCCGCGCCCTCCAGCAGGCCCTCGATCACGCCGAACCGGCCGTCGCCGTCGCCGACATCCGGTGGGAGCAGTTCACCCCCGGCTACACCGCCGTACGGCCCAGCCCGTTCCTCGGTGACCTCCCCGAGGTGCGCAGGCTCGCGCAGGCCGCCGACGGTGCCGGGCCCGGCACCGACGCGCAGGGCGCCCCGGGGGAGGCGCTGCGGCGGAGGCTGTCGGTGATGCCGCAGGCCGAACAGGGCCTGGCCGTCCTGGAGCTCGTCCGCTCGCACGCGGCGACCGCGCTCGGACACCCCACCACCGACGAGGTGGGCGCGGGCCGCGCGTTCAAGGAGCTCGGCTTCGACTCCTTGATCGCGCTGGAGCTCCGAAACCGGCTGAACGCCGCCACCGGGCTGAAGCTTCCGGCGACGCTGGTCTTCGACCACCCGACCCCGGCCGTCCTGGCCGAGTTCCTGCGCGCCGAGATCGTCCAGGACGGCAGCACCGCGGCCGCGCCCGGCATCGCGGAGCTGGAGAAGCTCGAATCCGCGCTGTCCGTCCTCGACCCCGACGACGGGACGCGCGCCGACATCGCCTCGCGCCTGCAGGCCCTCCTGGCGAAATGGGGTGAACCGCAGGCCCATTCGAGGGACGGGGCCGTGGCCGACAAGCTCCAGGAAGCCACGCCCGACGAGCTCTTCGACTTCATCGAGAACGAGCTCGGGATCTAGCGCAGCGGACAGCAGGCAGTAGCAGTACAAGGGTTTGTGACGAACATGGGTGAGGTTCCAATGGCGGGTCAGGCGTCGGATCAGGACAAGATCCTCGGCTACTTGAAGCGGGTGACGGCCGATCTGCACCAGACGCGGCAGCGCCTTCGCGAGGTCGAGGCACAGGAGCCCGAACCCATCGCGATCGTCGGCATGGCCTGCAGGTTCCCCGGTGGCATCGAGTCGCCGGAGGACCTGTGGGACCTGGTCGCGGGCGGACGGGACGCCATCACCGACTTCCCCACCGACCGCGGCTGGGACATCGAGTCCCTGTACGACGCCGACCCCGGGCGGAGCGGCACCTCGTACACCCGCGAGGGCGGGTTCCTGCACCGGGTCGGCGAGTTCGACGCCGCCTTCTTCGGGATCAGCCCGCGCGAGACGCTCGGCATGGACCCGCAGCAGCGCCTGCTGCTCGAAACCTCCTGGGAGACCTTCGAACGCGCCGGCATCGACCCGGGCACCCTGCGCGGCAGCAAGGCCGGCGTGTTCATCGGCACCAACGGCCAGGACTACCCCGACCTGCTGCGCGACGGGGTTCCCGAGGGCGTCGAGCAGTACCTCCTCACCGGGAACGCCGCCAGCGTCGTCTCCGGCCGGCTCTCCTACACCTTCGGGCTGGAGGGCCCGGCCGTCACCGTCGACACCGCCTGCTCGGCGTCCCTCGTCGCCCTGCACCTCGCCGTGCAGGCCCTGCGCAACGGCGAATGCTCCATGGCCCTGGCGGGCGGCGTCACCGTCATGTCCAGCCCGCGCGCCTTCGTGCAGTTCAGCCGGCAGCGCGGACTCGCCCCCGACGGCCGGTGCAAGCCGTTCGCCGAGGGCGCCGACGGCACCGGCTGGGGCGAGGGCGTCGGCATGCTGCTCGTGGAGCGGCTCTCCGACGCCCGCCGCAACGGGCACCCGGTGCTCGCCGTGGTCCGCGGCAGCGCCATCAACCAGGACGGCGCCTCCAACGGCCTGACCGCCCCCAACGGGCCCTCCCAGCAGCGCGTCATCCGGCAGGCCCTCACCAACGCCGGGCTCACCCCGGCGCAGGTCGACGCCGTCGAGGCACACGGCACCGGTACCACGCTGGGCGACCCCATCGAGGCCCAGGCCATCCTCGCCACCTACGGCCAGAACCGCGCCGAGGGCCGGCCGCTGTGGCTCGGCTCCGTCAAGTCCAACATCGGGCACACCCAGGCCGCCGCCGGTGTCGCGGGCATCATCAAGATGGTCCTCGCGATGCGACACGGCGTCCTACCCGAGTCCCTCCACATCGACCGGCCGTCCACCGCCGTCGATTGGACCACCGGCGACGTCGAACTCCTCACCCGGGCCGTGCCCTGGCCCGAGACCGGCCAGCCCCGCCGCGCCGGCATCTCCTCCTTCGGCGTCAGCGGCACCAACGCCCACACCGTCATCGAGCAGGCCCCGCCCGCCGACACCCCCGCGGAACGGGGCGGCACCGGCACCGCGGCCGCCGGTGCGGACGCCGACCTCGCTGCGGTGGAAGGCGCCACCGGGCCGGTGCCGCTGCCGGTCTCCGGCCACGGCGACGAGGGCCTGCGCGCCCAGGCCGGCCGCCTCGCCGCCCACCTCCGCGCCCGCCCCGAACTCGCCGCGGACCCCGCCGGCCTGACCGACCTCGCCTCCTCCCTCGCCATCGGCCGGGCCGCCCTGGACCGCCGCGCCGTCCTCTTCGCCGACGGCCGTCAGCAGCTCCTCGCCGACCTCGACGCGCTCGCCGCCGGCGAGCAGCCCGCCACCGCCGTCGTGGGCGCCGTCGGTGAGGGCAACACCGCCTTCCTGTTCACCGGCCAGGGCAGCCAGCGCCCCGGCATGGCCCGCGACCTGTACGCCACCCACCCGCACTTCGCCCGCGCCCTGGACGCCGTCCGCGACGAACTCGACCGGCACCTCGAACGCCCCCTGTACGAAGTGCTGTTCGCCGCCGACGGCACCCGCGGGGCGGCGCTGCTGGACGAAACCGCCCACACCCAGGCCGCCCTGTTCGCCGTCGAGGTGGCCCTCTACCGGCAGCTCGAACAGTGGGGCGTCACCCCCGACTTCCTCATCGGGCACTCCATCGGCGAACTCGCCGCCGCCCACGTCTCCGGCGTCCTCACCCTCCCCGACGCCGCCGCCCTGGTCGCCGCCCGCGGCCGCCTGATGCAGGCCCTGCCCGCAGGCGGCGCGATGATCGCCGTCGAGGCCGGCGAGGACGAGGTCACCCCGCTCCTCACCGACCGGGTGTCCATCGCCGCCGTCAACGGCCCCCGCTCCGTCGTCGTCTCCGGCGACGAGCACGCGGCCGCCGCGGTCGCCGAGGCCCTGCGCGCCCGCGGCCGCCGCACCAAGCGGCTCACCGTCAGCCACGCCTTCCACTCCCCGCTCATGGACGGCATGCTCGAGGCGTTCCGCGAGGCCGCCGAAGCGGTCTCCTACGCACCGCCCGTCATCCCGATCGTCTCCAACCTCACCGGCGCCTCCGTGACCGCCGAGGAGATCTGCACCGCCGACTACTGGGTCCGGCACGTCCGCGAGGCCGTCCGCTTCCTCGACGGCGTACGCGCCCTGGCCGCGCTCGGGGTCACCACCTTCGTCGAGGTCGGCCCCGGCGGCGTCCTCACCGCCCTCGCCCAGGACTGCCTCGCCGACCGCGCCGACGCCGTGTTCGTACCCGTCCTGCGGGCCGACCGCCCCGAGCCGGCCGCGTTCGCCGCCGCCGTCGCCCGGGCCCACGCCCACGGCGTCGCCGTGGACTGGTCCGCCGTCTTCGCCGGACGCGGCGCCACCCGCGTCGACCTGCCCACGTACGCCTTCCAGCGCCGCCCGTACTGGCCCGAGCAGCCCACCGCCTGGACCGGTGACGTCACCGCCGCCGGCATCGGCTCCGCCGACCACCCGCTGCTCGGCGCCGCCATCGCCCTGGCCGACGGCGACGGCTACCTGTTCACCGGCCGCCTCTCCCTGGCCACCCACCCCTGGCTCGCCGACCACACGGTCATGGACACCGTGCTGCTGCCCGGCACCGCCTTCGTGGAACTCGCCCTCCGGGCCGGCGAGCACACCGGCTGCGAACTCCTCGACGAACTCACCCTCCAGGCCCCCCTCGTCCTGCCCCCGCACGGCGGCATACAGATCCAGCTCGCCGTCGGCGCCCCCGACACCGACGGGCGGCGCCCGCTGACCCTGCACTCCCGGCCCGAGGACGCCGCCGACGACACCTGGGGCGAAGGCGCCTGGACCCGGCACGCCACCGGCTTCCTCGCCCCCGCCGGCACGCAGGCCGGCCGGGGGACCGGCGCCGACCTGGCCACCTGGCCGCCGCAGGGCGCCACCGCCCTCCCCGTCGACGGCCTGTACGAATACCTCACCGGCACCGGCTTCGCCTACGGTCCCGTCTTCCAGGGCCTGACCGGCGCCTGGCAGCGCGCCGACGAGGTCTTCGCCGAGGTCCGCCTGCCCGAGCAGGCCCACGCCGAGGCCGCCCTGTTCGGCCTGCACCCGGCCCTGCTCGATGCCGCCCTGCACGCCGTCGGCATGGGCTCCCTGCTGGAGGACACCGAGCACGGCCGGCTGCCGTTCTCCTGGAGCGGCGTCGCCCTCCACGCCGTCGGCGCCCGCGCCCTCCGCGTCCGCCTCGCCCCCGCCGGGCAGGACACCGTCTCCGTCGACCTCGCCGACGAGACCGGCGCGCCCGTCGCCTCCGTCGACGCCCTGCTGCTCCGTCCCGTCAGCCCCGACCAGGTCCGGGCCGCCCGCACCGCCTTCCACGACTCACTGTTCCGCGTCGACTGGACCCCGCTGCCCCTCCCGGCCGCCACCACCGTCGCCCCCGGCCAGTGGGCCCTGCTCGGCGAGGCCGCCGCCGGCAGCCGCTTCACCGCCGTCCTGCCGACCGCAGCCACGTACCCGGACCTCGACGGCCTCGCCGCGGCCGTTGAGGCGGGCGGCCCGGTCCCGCAGGCCGTCGTCGTCCCCGTGCCCGCCGTCGCCGTCGGCGGCGGCACGCCGGCGAACCCGGTCGACCCCGCGCTGCCCGCCGCCGTCGGCGACGCCCTGCACCACGCCCTGGAGCTGGCCCAAACCTGGCTCGCCGACGCCCGGTTCGCCGGGTCCCGGCTGGTGTTCACCACCCACGGCGCCGTCGCCACCACCGCCGGCTCCGACGTACCGGACCTGGCGCACGCCCCGCTGTGGGGCCTGCTGCGGTCGGCCCAGTCCGAGCACCCCGACCGGTTCGTCCTGCTCGACCTGGACGACCGCGAGGAGTCCCGGCGCGCCCTGCCCGCGGCGCTGGCCACCGGTGAGGCGCAGCTCGCGCTCCGCGAGGGCCGGGCCGTCGTGCCCCGGCTCGCCCGCGTCCCCGCCGTCCCCGCGCCCGAGGGCCGGGAGGCCCGCCCGCTCGACACCGACGGCACCGCCCTGGTCACCGGCGCCACCGGCACCCTCGGTGGGCTGGTCGCCCGCCACCTGGTCACCGCGCACGGCGTCCGACGGCTGCTCCTGACCAGCCGTCGCGGCGAGGCGGCCGCCGGCGCCCCCGAGCTCCTCGCGGAGCTGCGCGCGCTGGGCGCCGACGTCACCCTCGCCGCCTGCGACGCGGCCGACCGCGAGGCGCTCGCCGCGTTGCTGGCCACCGTCCCGGCCGAGCACCCGCTGACCGCGGTCGTCCACACCGCGGGCG
>NZ_JBHWJJ010000237.1:0-6463 GCF_042732005.1 Streptomyces sp. NPDC059851
GGCGGGGCCGAGCCGGTGGTCGTGAAGCTGGGCGTGTGGGTCTCCAACACCAAGCAGCGACGCAACAAACTCACCCACGACCAGCTGAACGCGCTCGCGAAACTGGGCGTGGACTGGGCGTAATCGACTGCTGAGCCGGACCGGTCTGGAGTCGCTCGCCCCGAAGCCCGCGCCGCCGGTGACCCCGCAGCGGGCGGTGCGGGAGCACCACGAGTAGCTGTACAAGGGCGGGACCCGCACATGCTGGTCCATCGAGCGCTTCGGGCCGCCCTCCGATCGGGAGAGCTACGGGCACAACCTCTGGCCGCCCTCTATGCCGCGAGAGCCCGGGCCCGTAAAGGCCCGGGCTCTCATCTGTCGGCAGGTTCAGGCCGTGAGCTTCCTGAAGATCGTCTCAAAGCGGTCGAGGGTGTCGTCGTCGACCTGCGCGAAGAAGGCATCCTTGTCTCGGGTGAGCTGGTGCGCGGGGCCAACGTGATCGAAGTCTCGGGGCTTGCGCTGCTTCTCCCGGGCGATTCCGATGCGCTGGAGGATCGGGAGGGGCTTGTCGGGGGTGATCAGGTCTTCCTCGTTGACGGTGACCTCGGTGGCCTTGTTGTAGAGCCAGAGGTAGTCCTTGGTGGAGAACAGGTCCTCGATGTCGGCCGTCTCTGGGAGGCCGTCGAGCTGGCCGATGACGGTGATGTGGAACGTGTCGACTTCGGCGGCTTCGGCGGCGCTGAGGACCTTGGCGGTCACCTTGGTGGTCTCGGCCCCGTCGATGAGCGCGCGGACGGACAACCGTCGTCCCATGACTGCGATGAAGGCGGGCATGTTGCCGATGCCGCCGACCGGGATGATGGCCAGCCGGGGATCCAGGCCGATGCGGCCCTGGCTGACCAGGTGGTCGGACATCCGCATGAGGAAGACGAAGTCGCTGCTGCCTTCCACGGCCAGGAGCGGGCCGGCTCCCGGGAACAGGTGCTGCGCCACGGAGTATCCGAGCGCCGCTTCCACCGGCAGGATCGTCTTCGGATCCGCGGACAGGCTGACCGAGGTGATGACCACGCCCGGGTTCGGGTCGGCGCGGGTCGCCTGGTCGTGGATGGCGCGCATCGTCTCGTACCGCGTGGGGTCGATCATGTGCTGGGAGTGGGTGGTGTAGAGGACCTGCTGCTTGGGCCCGAGTTCGCTGTAGACGTACCGGAGGAAGTCGCCCTGGGCCTCGCCGTGCAGGCTGGTTCCCGGTTCGTCCAGCAGGACGACGCGTTCGTCGGTGTCGCGGTAGACGCTGAATGCGGCGAGGAAGGAGAAGAACCACTGGAAGCCGGTGGAGCGGGTGGAGAAGTTGGTCTCCACGCCGCCGTGCCGGTCGTCGCGCAGCTCTATCTTGAGCAGCCGGTGGTGGTCCTGCGGCTGGCCGTTGGCGTCCGGGGGCATGGGGGTCAGGTCGGTGTCGAAGGAGACGGTGAGGTCTTCGTTCTGCTTCCAGTACTGGAAGACCTGAGCGCTAAGGTCCAGGCTGGCGGCCTGGAGCTCGGCCTTGCGGCTGGCGTAGTCCTCGTCAAGGAAGTCGTCCGGCCCCTCCCCTGCGAGTCGGAGCAAGGACATCATGGTCTCGTCGCCGCGCTGCCACTGCTGGGTCTTCGCTCGTTCGGCGAGTGCGTGGAGGTCGCAGTCGCCGGGGAGCATCTCATAGGTGGAGAAGTAAAAGAACTTCGGGAGCAGCTCGATCAGCTGCTCGTGCTCCTCGTCATCGAGGCCCTCTTCGACGTACTTCTTGTAGCGGTCCAGCTCGGCCGGGACTTTCTCGATGGCCTTGACCTGGGCCGTCTTTTTGCCGCTGCCGACTTCCTTGGCGCGGGCCTTCGCCGCGGCGCTCACGGCCTCGATGGTCGTGTAGTCCCCAGTGATGGCCTTCTGGTCCTCCTCGTCGTCAACGCCGGCCTCTTCGAAGACGGCCGCCAGGACGTCCACGAAGGCGCAGTGCACATCGGCTTGGAGGCTGCCGTCGTAGAGGCGGGACGCCGTGGCGTACGCCTGTGCCGGCGGCCGTACGCCGACCAGTTCCTCAATCGCGTCGAAGTCGGAGTCCTCCAACTCGAATACGGCCGTCACGGGGGCGACCGTGTCGAGGTCCTTCGTGCGCCGGTCCTTAGCCAGGTGCCGTCGCGGGTAGTCGGTGGTGACGTGGAAGTCGTCAGCGTTGTTGGCCGGGTTCAGCCGGTGCAGGGCCTTCAGGACTGTCGTCTTGCCCGACTCGTTCTTCCCGATCAGGCACGTGACTTCGGGGTCGACCACCATGGTCTGCTTGTTCGTGATGTTGCGGAACGTCTCGATCTGCACGGACGTCACCAGCATGGCACTCCCCTCCAAGGGCCACATTGCCCTTGTGCGATCCGCGCAGCGTGGGGGCCTGTGCCAGACGGGACAGGTGCGACCGCGCGCGATGTGGCTAATCAGTCAGTATGAATCCCGCCTCCGACAGTCACGGCAGGTTTCTGCACGCCGGGCCTGCGCTGCCGACGAAGCCGCACCCCACCCGTGCGGGAGCACGTGCGGGTGGGGCGGCTCAAGAGGGGGTCGTCGCAGGCGGCGAGGCCCGTGTCCTGTTGCTGGTGTCCGAGATCTCGCCAGGCTCGACGCCGCTGAGCAGGTGGGCGGTCGTGCTACGCGACCGCCGCGGCGAACTTCACCGACGGGATGCCGGAGTCCTCGGGGAGCTCAGCGAGGGGACGACGGGGGAGGCCGGAGACGATCCAGAGGCGCATGATGTCGTGGGTGACCAGCTGACCGGAGCCCGTTCCGTCCTCGTTGAGGATGTCGACCTTCAGCAGCACCCGTTCCCCGGACTCCCCCAGCATCCAGAGATCCAGGAAGTACGGGCGTCGGCACGTACGAAGGTTGCGGCGCTGGTTCTTCCACCGGAAGCTCACGATGCCGTCGGCGAAGGCGGTCAGCCTAAGGGCGCCGGATGCGTAGGCGGGGCGGCCGTCCCAGATCCACACCATGTGGCCGTGGTCCAGTTCGCGTCCCATGATCTGCGTCGGGGACATGCTCGCGTGCTGGATCTCCACCACGCATTCGTCGGCCGCGATCAGGTCGGCGATGTGGTTTCCGCGCCGCTGTTCGCGTTGGGACGCCGGCACCATGAGCTTCCAGTGGTCGTGCCACTGGGTCGAGGAGTAGACGAGGGGGAGGTTCATACCGCTCCCACCAGGGTCTCCAGATCGGCCTCGTTCATGCCCAGTTCCGCGGCGCCGATACCCATCGCGGCCAGTGCGTCCAGCCCGATCTTGGGATTCTCCTTGATGCGGTCCTTCGCCCGCTGGAGAGCGTGGAGCTGGTTCTCCAGTTCCTTGTACTGGCCCGCGAGGATCTTGCGGAACTCCCGGCTGTCCTTCTCCTGCTGGAGCAGGTGCTTCTGGTTGCCCTTGATGGCGAGGAGCTGCTTGGTCACCTCCACGATGCGGGCGTGTACCAGGTCGACGGGCAGGAACGAGCGCTGCCCGGGGATGCTGGCCTCCCCGTCGGTCCCGGTGCCGCAGCCACCGCTGGCGAGGCCGGGCACCGTTCCGCCGCCGCAGAGTCCGGGAATCGGCGGGGTCGCCCCGCCGGGTTCCTTCGTGCCGCCGTCCGCCTACCCCGGCAGGCGGTGTATCGGGGCCGCTGTGCGCGAAGCGGACCATCAGGTCATGGTCCAGTGACCCGAGGACGGGGCCGAAGACGACTTTGAAGTACTCGATCGCGGGCAGCTCGCCCGCCCGGACCGCGTCGAGCATGAGGTCCATGAACTCGCCGGCCCGCCGGTGCTTGTCACTGTGCTGCGCGAACAGCGAGCCGTAGTTGTCCGTGATCCACTGACGGGTCAACCGACAGTGAGCTGAGGCGCGAGGCGGTCACCGCACACCCGCCAGTCCGGACGTCCGGGCCGAGTGCAGCCGCTGCGCCCAGTGCACAAGGCCCTCACACGCCTTCTCCAGGTCGTTGAGCATGTCCTCGTCGGCGATGTTTCGGGGAGGGGGAGGTTCGCGGCGGCATGGGTGAGCATCGCGTAGGCCGGCTGCCAGGCGCCGAAGATCGTGGTCGTCTCGCAGCGCAGCCAGCCGCGGTCGGTGTAGCCGAGCTGGTGGCCGTGGAGGTAGGCCGCGGCGTCCAAGGCGTCGGGGTGGACCAGAGCGACGGCGATTACCTCGGTGGCCTGCACGCCGCCGTGGCGATGCCACAGCGGGGAGGCGGGCGGCTCGGGGTAGGCGAGGGCGTGGTCGAGATGACGGTCGGTGCTGCTCATGGGAGCCTCCGGTAGGAGGGGTCAGGCGGGGGTGGCGCGCTGGCCGCTCTTGGACTGGGTGCCGGAGGCGAACCGGCCGAGGCGGGCCTCAACCGGGTTCGCGGCGATCCAGTCCTCTGCGCACGCCTTGTGCACGGGCTCCCCGGCGTGGGAGCGCATCGGCGTGGGCTTGTCGCACAGCACGCAGGGGCGGTCCTGCCAGCGGTCGAAGTGCTGGCTGTCGCGCCACTCGAGGAGAGCGCCTTGGAGGCGGGACCAGGCCCGGCTCGAAGGGCGCCTTCTTGCTTCGGGTGCGGGTCACGGCCGGAGGTCGGGCAGCTGCTGAAGTACGCGCTCCAGCAGGGCCGGCGGCAAGGGCGTGGCGTTCATGCGGCCCGTCCCCACACGCTGGTACCGGGGCGGCCGGCTCGGCGGCCGTTGATGGACGGCATCGTGAGGTGCTGCCGGGTCGCGAGGATCGCCCGGCCGAAGTGCTTGCCGTCGTACAGGGCAGCGTCGGCGGCCCGTTGCAGCAGGCCTCAGTTCGCGGGAGCCGACCCCGCGCGGGACTGCGGCGCCGACCGAAGCGCCGACGTCGACGGTGCGGCCGTCGTCGAGGACGACCGGGGTGTGCAGCATCCGGACCAGCTGCGCCAGGCGCTGCTCCAGGCTGTCGGCGGGGAGCGGGACAACGACGGCGAACCGTTGACTGAACTAGCTCAATTGTTTTCGCAGGTCAGACGGCCCTTCTGCTAGCTTCCGTGGATGCTTGGACGTGATCCCGAGAGGGAGTTAGCGAGCTTCGTGCTGCCCGAGGCCGGACAGCTGGCGGAGACGGGAGATCGATGGAGGCCGTTTGTCCTCCTGGACGCGGACGGGGTCGAGGTCGAACCCGTGGCCGCCTTCTTCGCGGAGCTGCTGGCTTGTGACAAGCCAGCAGCCACGATCCGGTCGTACGGAATGGACCTGCTGCGTTGGTGGCGCTTCCTGTGGGGTTGGGGGATCGCTTGGGATCGTGCAGTCCGGTCGGATGCTCGGGACTTCGCCCGCTGGATGAAGATCGCGAACAAGCCCGCACCGCTGCACTGGCGCCACCGACGGGACATCAAGACGGAGACAGCACCAAAGCCAGCAACAGAGAAGCTGCCGCCTGGAGCCCCCAATCCGATCACGGGAAAGTCGTCACCAGGGCCGAGATACGCGCCGACAACGCGAGCGCACTGCGAGACCGTCCTGCGGGCCTTCTACGACTTCCACCTCTCCGAGGGAACCGGCCCGATCCTGAACCCGTTTCCACTGGATCGCTCGCGGCGTCATGGCAGGGCACACGCTCACCACAACCCTGACGAGCGGTTTTGCCACGAACGGCAGGGCCGCTACCGGCCGACCATCCCCAAGCGAGCGCCTCGGCGGATCCCCGACGCGATGTTCAACGCGCTCTTCGCCGCGCTAAAGCACGACCGTGATCGAGCTCTGCTGGCCTTCTGGGTTTCCAACGGGGCTCGCGCCGAGGAACTGCTCACCAGTCGGCAACGCGACGCGCTGCCCGGCCAACAGGTCCTGGGGGTGGTCCGCAAGGGGAGCCGGGCCTATCAACAACTCCCCTGCTCAGCGGACGCTTTCGTCTGGTTACGGCCCTATCAGGAGAGCGCCTGGCGGGCTGGGGTCCCCCGCGGACAGAACGAGGGGCTGTGGTGGACGTTACGCCGCCCGTGGCGCCCCCTGAACTATCCGGCGGCCCGTGCGATGTTCAACCGGGCCAACAGCTTGCTCGGTACGAACTGGACTCTCCACGATCTTCGACACACCGCCGCCTATCGGCTGGCGAGGGATCCGAAGATGCCGCTGACCGACGTGCAGTGGGTGCTCGGTCATGCACACGTGTCGACGACACAGCTCTATCTTCCGGCCGACCGGGACGAGGTGATCGAACATGTTCGGGCACACCATGCCCGACGGGCCAAGTCCGCCGAGCGGACTCCCGCGCCTCCGGCAGCCGGCTACAACCCTGAATCCCTCAACAACCTATTCGGGACTGCCTGGTGACACCTACGGAGACCACGTCCGTCACGACGCATGTCGCACCTCCCGCGTCCCTGAGCCTGGCCGGCGAGGCATTGAGCGTTTTCAGCGGTGAGTTTCCAGGGTGAGGATGGCTTTGACGATTGACGTAAGTCCGTTGGGGCTGCAGCGGGCTTTGCGGAGGATGCGCCA
>NZ_JBHWJJ010000238.1:0-6446 GCF_042732005.1 Streptomyces sp. NPDC059851
GGCCGTCCGTGATCCGTGCGTGCCAGCGGCCGCGCCTGTCGTGGACGCCGTCGGCGGCGAACTCGGGCGCGAAGAAGGGGGCGTAGGCCGCCTCCCAGGCAGCGGCGTGGATGTCACCGAGGGCGTCCCCGTCCTGCGGGACCGCGCGACGAACTTCGATCATCCGGTGAGCGTATCTTCTACGACTCCCGCGACAACAGCGGTCAGAAGGGCTGGGAACCGGGCGGAAGCCCCTCCCGCCCGGTCCGCCCCTCCCGCCCGGCCCCGGCCCGGCCGCAGGTCAGGTGGCGGCCGGGGTGGTGAACTGCGCGATGAGGACGGGGTACTGCTCCTTGCCGTGGCCGGCGGCGATCGAGCGGTCGGCCAGGGCCTTGATGAGGCGGGGGAGTTCGGCGTTGACGCCGAGGGCCTCGCTCTCCTCGACCAGGTGCGCCATGGCCCGGGCGTCGGTCTCCAGGGCCGAGACCTCGGCCGGGTAGGAGCCCGCGTCGATCTGCTCGGCGTATCCGGGCAGCCATTCGGCCACGCCGGCGGCGATCCGCCGGGCGAACTGCGCGTACGTGGCGGCGTCGACACCGGCCGTCCTGAGCATGGCCGTGCCCTGGAGCCAGGCGTTCAGGACGCTCCACATCATGGCGAGGCCCGCCACGTCGTACAGGGACGCCAGCCCGGGGTCCGTGCCGAGGTGGGTGACGGTGCCGAGTGCGGCGAGCGCCGGCTCGTGCGCCTCGAAGTGCGGGTGCGGCCCACTGTGCAGGATCACCGCCTCGGCGGTGCCGATGGCCGGCGGGACGGCCATGATGGCGCCGTCGAGGTAGCGGGCGCCACGCTGTTCGGCCCACCGGGCGGCTTCGCGGGCTTGGGCGGAGGAGCCGGAGGTCAGGTTGACCAGCGTGGTGCCGTCGAGGTCGGCTTCGTGCGCGCCGAGGAGGTCGTACACGGCGTCGTAGTCAGTGAGGCAGATGACGGCGAGCGGGCCCGCGCGCAGGGCGTCGCCGGCGGTCGGGGCGAGCCGTGCTCCGGCGGCGACGAGGCCGTCGGCCTTGGTGGGGGTGCGGTTCCACACCGTCGTGGGGTGCCCGGCCTTCAGGAAGGCACCGGCGAGGGCCTGGCCCATCAGGCCGAGTCCGATGATCGTCACGGGGGTGTCGGTTGCGTTCATGGCAGCATCGTGAACGTTGATACCGGTGTGAAGGTCAAGGGGGGATTGCGGTGCGGATCGGGGAACTCGCTCGTCGGACGGGCGTGAACGCCCACCAGTTGCGCTACTACGAGGCCCAGGGCCTGCTGGAGGCGGAGCGCGGCGCCAACGGCTACCGCGAGTACGGCGAGGACGCCGTGCTGCGGGTGAAGCAGATCCGGCACCTGCTCGGTGCGGGGTTGTCGTCGGCGGACATCGCGTACCTGCTGCCGTGCGCGGTGGGCGAGGCTCCGGAGCTGCTCGGGTGCCCGGAGCTGCTCGCTGCGATGAGGTCGCGGATGCGGCGGCTGGACGAGCAGATCGCCGGGCTCGCCCGCTCGCGCGATGCGCTCGCCGACTACATCGATGCGGCGGAACGCGTGGGCAGCCGGACGTATCCGCCGTTCGACGGGACCGGCGCGGAGCAGCCCGTTGCGGCCTGAGCGGTACACAGCGTTCCGGCGCGTACTGGGGGAAGTACGCCGCGATGGTCGCCGACTACCGGGTCACGGCCGAGTACGTCGAACGGCAAGAGGTCTTCGCGGCGGTCGAGGCGACCGTCCGGCTCCTCGTTGAGCGGGCGATCTCCTACTGCTCGTGCCCCATGGCGTCCAGGCGGCTCCTGAGTTGTCGAGTGAGCTTGTGGTTCTCCCCGAGGACGCGACGGGCATCGCCGTGCGCCTCCGCGTAGTGGATCAGTGCCCGGTCGACGTCACCGGCGAGGCGGTGGGCACCGCCGAGCGTGCCGCGGGAGGAGATGGCATCGGGGTGGTCGCCGCCCAGCACTCGAACCCGGTCGTCCAGGACGGTTTTCAGAAGGGGCAGCGCGGCGTCGAGCCGTCCGCTCCCCGCGTGCGCGCAGGCGAGGTTGTTGCGCGCTGTCAGCGTGGCGGGGTCGTCGGGTCCGAGAACCGTCGTCCGGCTCGACAGGGCTTCCTCGAACAGGGCGATTGCCCGTTCGGACTCACCGACGGTGGCGCAGCACATCGCGAGGGCGTTGACCGAAGTCGTGACGTCCGGGTGATCGGGTGCCAGTACGCGGCGCCGGTCGGCGAGGACCGCCTCCGCCAAGGCGACCGCGCGCTCGTCCCCGGCATCGTTGTAGGCGAGGGCCAGGTCGCTGCGGGAGGTCAGCGTGTCCGGATGGTCCTCGCCCAGCACCCGTGCGCGGTCGTCGGCCGTCCGCTCGTACAGCGCTGTGGCCCGTTCCAGGTCGCCGGCCGCGCAGTGCGCGGAGGCCAGGTTGTGGGCGATGCTGAGGGTTCGCGGGTGGTCCGGTCCGAGCACGCGGCGGACGTCGCCGAGGAGTGCGGTGTACAGCGGGATCGCGAGGTCCGGGCGCCCCGCCGAGCGATGGGCGTACGCGAGGTTGTTGCGTGCTGTCAGAGTGTTCTCATGGTGCCGGCCAGCCGTGTCTTCCTGTCTGGCCAGGACCTCGGTGTACAGCGGGATCGCGAGGTCCGGGCGGCCCGCCGAGCCGTGGGCGTGCGCGAGGCCGTTGCGTGCCATCAGGGTCCGCGGGTCGTCGTGGCCGAACAGCCGCAGCGAGTCGTCGAGCGCTTCCTTGAGCTGGTCGATGGCCAGCTTGGTCCTGCCCGCCGCTTCGTGGGCCCCGGCGAGACGGATCCGGGTGACGACGGTTTCAGGGTGGTCCTGCCCGAGCAGGTCACGGTGGCCGACGAGGGCCGACTCGAACAGGGGGATCGCACGGGTGAGGTCCCCGGCCTCCTCGTACGCCGAGGCGAGCGCGAGGCGCAGGGCGAGGGCCAGGCGGGGTTCCGGGCCCAACTGGTCCTCGCGCGCGCGCAGTACGTGCTCCAGGTAGGGTACGGCGCGGTGCTGCAGGTCCTGCCTGATCAGGGAGGCGGCGGTGGTGAGGAAGAGGCCGTCGGCGGAAGGGAGCGGGTCGAGGCCGGCCGAGTTCGCGATGCACGCGTCGATGTGCGGGAGAAGGTGCCGGACGGACGTGTCGGTGCGGGGTGCGTCTTCGGGGATCGCGGCGGCGAGCAGAGCGACGGCGGCGGTCCGCCCTTCGGTGACGGCTTCGGGACTCCGGTGCGGATCTCCGTCCTCCGGGGTGCGGCCGAGGGCCTGGACGAGCCGGTGGACAGCCACGGTGCCCGTGTCGGGTTCGGGGGAGATCATGCTGTAGGCGATCAGGAGACCGATCGCGTCGTTCACGGTCGGCGGGTCGGCGAGGCTGCCGAGCAGGGTGACGGGGATGTCATCGGGTGCGTACCAGGCCAGGATGCGCAGGAGATCCGTGGCGACGGGTTCGAGGGCGGTGATCCGGTCCAGGCTGATGTTCCAGATCCGAGCGATGGTGTCCTCGGTCCGTGTGGTGGCCGAGCCCCGACGGTACATCGCCGCCGGGTGGCCGGCGAGGAGGGCCAGGTAGGCGCGGGGGGTGGTCAGCGTGTTCTGGGCCAGGTAGGCGCCCACTTGCGTGAGCGCGAGGGGCAGGTGGCCCAGTTCCTCGCACAGCTCGGCGGCGCCGTCCAGGTCCCGGGGGCCGGCGGCGGTGATGGTACGGCTCAGCAAGGCGAGGGAGTCGGCTGGGCCGAGGACGCCGAGGCGGACCAGGGTGGTGGCGTGGGGCCACGGGGCGGCGAGGCGGCTGGTGATGAGGAACCGGCCGGTGGGGGCACGGGCGAGGAGGTGGGCGATGTCGGCGGGGTCGTTGACGTCGTCCAGGATGAGTAGCCAGCCGGTGTGGGTGGCCAGCCATTGCAGGGCGTACTCGGCGAGCGCCTCGGCTGGCAGTCGCAGCAGATCGGTGCGGGCGGGCTGCAGGGCGGTGGCCAGGTCGGCCAGGCCCTGCTGCACGCCGGCTGGGCTGTCGGCGGTGATCCAGCGGACGGGTGCGTGGCCGTGCGCGCGGGTGGCGGCCCAGTGGGCGGCCAGGGCGCTCTTGCCGATCCCGCCCAGCCCGTGCACGGCCTGGACCAAGGCGCTCCCGGGAGTCTGCAGGGCGGCATCGAGGAGGTCGAGCTCGTCCCCCCGGCCGACGAAGTGGTGGGGGCGGTCGCGCAGATCATCCAGGCCCGCGGGAGCGTCCACCTCGGCGGCAGGCCGCAAGACTTCGGGCGGCAGGCTCACGAAGGTGTTGGCGTTGTAGATGCCCGAGACAGCAAGTCCACCGTTCGCGGCGGTCGCGTTCCCGCTGCAGGACACCTGCTGCGTGCTGTGCTCATCGCCAGGTGTCGCGGACAGGGCGACCCGGGCGTCTGGAGAAGCGGCTCCGCCGCTGCTACTCGTTTCCGCCTGCGCGTCCGCACTTGCATCTCCGTCGGAGCTGCCGCCCCTGCCCAACGGCTCCCTGACCATGCCGTCCCCAGCTTCTTGATCAGTTACTGCGGTGCAGGGTGGGGGTTACGTTGACGATGCCGCTGATGGCGCTGGAGTCCGCTCCGTCGGCCTCAGCGTCCCCGGTGAGCACTGCCCGTGCCGCGCCCACGCCGCCGCCGGCGTTCTTGATGCCGGAGACAGCACTGCCTCCGTCACGGGCGACGGCTTTCCCCGTCCCGACCGCTGCGCTACCGATCGAGGAGGCAACGAACGACACCAGCTCACGCAACTGCTCGGACGCGCACTCCCGCTCCTGGGCGTTGAGACCCTCCAGCAGGGCCTCGAACCGGCCCTGCCACAGACCCTCCTGCCGCACCCCCTCGGTCATGACGTCGGACGAAGCACCCTGGTCCAATGCCTGCCTCGTCTGGTCCAGGCGTTCGAGCTCAGCCTGTCCCCGCGCAGCGTCGCCGCGGCCGAAGATCTCCGCGATCCGCCCGCGCAGCCCGTTCCACGCATCGGTGCCCGCTGCTTGGACCACCGCACCGCCACCTGCCACGGCCAACGCCGTCAACGCCTCGACCAGCACGCCCCCACCCCTTCGCACCGCGGATCACTTGCCCGCCGCAGTCCCCGCGCCGGGCATCACGTAACGGCCAGTCAACAACACGCACAGCCATGGCGAGGAGTTTTCGTCCAAACGGAGCGGGCTGTCCAGCTGTCCAGCTGTCGTGCGCCTGGGGCCCGGGCCGAGCCCGTTGCCGATCACGAAAGGGGTCCTGCCCGGGCTATGACCCCGCGCGGGCGGGCGGCGCCTGGGGGGATCGAAATCTCGTGCGACTGAGTGGGAGCCGTCCGGCAGGATGGGGGCACGATGGGTACGTTGACGGGGCTGGTACGGCACTGGCGGAGCATGGGATTCAACCGGGCGGTTCCGGACGATCTCCTCGTCCGCCTGCTCGACGTCGAACCCGGTTTCCTCTCCCGCAAAGACCTGTCCCCGGCCGTCCTCGACGCGGCCGTCGACCATCCGGACCGCAACGTGCGGGGCATGCTCGTCGAGGGCCGGCCCGCACTGTCCCCCGAGCAGTGGAGCCGGCTGCTCCTGAACGAGCCGGGCTCGGCCCGGCGGGAACTGTTCGTCGAGGCCGCGGCCCGGGCCGGTGCGCGACTCACCCCCGCCTGCCGCCAATCCCTCGCCGCCGACACCTCCCCCTTCGTCAGGGCCGCGGCCGCCGGGCTGCCGGGAATGGAGGCGGCGCTGCTCACTGCCCTCGCCACCGATCCCGTTGCCCGCGTCCGGGCCGCCGCCTGCACCCCGGCGTGGGCGCACCTCGGACCGGCCGTACGCGACGGGCTCCTCGCCGACTCCGACGGACACGTCCGGAGGGCCGCGCTCTTGAGGCACCACCAGGACGTGCCCCTGGGCCCCGCCGTCCTCGCCACCCTCGACGCGAAGGACCACACCCTGGCCATGGAGAGCTGTCGGCTCGAAGCAACCTGGGCCGCCCGCCTCGCCGGCGGCGAAGACGTTGAGGTACGGCGCACGCTCGCGGAGAATCCGCGGCTCCACCCGGACGCGTTCACCCTCCTCCTCGCGGACGAGGACGAGGGGGTTCGTGAGAGGGCCGCATTGCGCGCCGACCTGACGGAAGAACAGCGCGCCGGAATCCGCATGGGCATCGAGTCCGGCGCCCGGCGCGACTACGTCTTGCAGTGGGTCGCCGACCTCCACCACGACTCCGAAGCCATGCGCCGGCTCGCCGCCTCCAGCCACCCGTTCATCCGCAGCAGCGTCGCCCGAGCGGCCCGCCTCCCCGCCGACGTGGTCGAAAGGCTCGCCCGGGACGAGGACCCGACCGTGCGGCTGTTCCTCGCCGAGTCCTGCGACGACGCGCCCGCCGACATGCTCCTGGAGGTGTGGCACCGGTGGGACGGCAGCCTCAGCTTCCCCGGCGGGACCCGCAGCCACCCCAAC
>NZ_JBHWJJ010000239.1:0-6429 GCF_042732005.1 Streptomyces sp. NPDC059851
CGGCGGCACCGCGGGTGCTGTGTCCCGTCACGGCACCCCCGTGACGGGACACCGCCACGCCTTCCACCACACGCACCGCCAGCGGGCCCCGAGACCTGCGACAGCTCCTGCGCGATCCCGTGCCGGCCGTCCCCGCCACCGGCGGCCCGGCGAGGCCCCGCCGCCGTCACCGTCGGGACGTACACCAGCGGCCACCAGCGCGTTCTGCCGCCGGCCCGGCCCGGCCCGACCGCGCACGCCGCCGCGCGCGTCGAGGACACGGACCCGTCCACCCCGGCGAGGACCTTCCGGACCGTCGGTACCGCGCTCGAAACCCTCGTTCCCGTGCTCCGTCACCTTCCCGGGGATCGACGGCTCGGCGCGCGGACCTCGCCCGTCCTCCCTACAGTGCGAACCATGAGTGCCTCCCCGGAGCGGACCGGGGGCACCCGGAACCGCTTCCTGGGCCGGGTGCCCGACGCGTACGCCGCGTTCTTCGGAGCCCTCGGTCTGGTCTGCGCCGTCCTGGCGCTCTCCCCGACGCTGCGCCACCTCCTGCGGCACGTCGTGTGGTTCCTCGACGCCTTCGTGGTGCCGGTCAGCGCGAACCTGGCCTACGCCGTCTTCCTCTTCCTGCTCGCCGCCGCGCTCGGCACCCGCAAGAAGGTCGCCTGGTGGATCGTCGTCACCTATCTGGCCCTGCTGATCCTGGTCGACCTGCTGATCATGATGGAGGGGGACCTCTGGGTCGGCGGCCCCTCCCTGGCCATTGCCGTCGCCGCCCTGGTGGTCCTGGTCGCCGCCCGCGGGGAGTTCTACGCCGCCTCCCGCCCCGGAGCCTTCTGGCGGGCCCTGCTCGTGCTGGGGCTCGGCCTGCTCGCCGCCGTCCTCCTCGGCTGGGGCCTGGTCGCGCTCTTCCCCGGCACCCTCCCTTCGGACCAGTGGCTCGACTGGGCCGCCAAGCAGGTCTTCGGTGGCCTGTTCTCCGCCCGCGAGTTCGACGGCGACCCGCCGCGCCCCCTGTACTTCCTCCTCGGCCTCTTCGGCGCCCTCGCCCTGTTGAACGCCGCCGCCACCCTCTTCCGCTCCCAGCGGCTGACCGCCGCCCTGCACGGCGACGAGGAACCACGGATCCGCGCCCTGCTCGGGGCCTACGGGCGCAGCGACTCGCTCGGCTACTTCGCCACCCGCCGGGACAAGGCCGTCGTCTTCGCCCCCAACGGCCGGGCCTGCGTCACCTACCGCGTCGAGGCGGGCGTCTGCCTGGCCAGCGGCGACCCCGTCGGCGACCCCGCCGCCTGGAGCCCGGCCATCGACGCCTGGCTCGGCGTCGCCCGCCGCCACGGTTGGCAGCCCGCCGTGATGGGCGCGTCCGAGGACGGCGCCACCGCCTACGCCCGCTCCGGGCTCAGCGCCCTCCAGCTCGGCGACGAGGCCATCCTCCACGTCGCCCGATTCGACCTCGACGGCCGCGACATGCGCGTCACCCGCCAGGCCGTCAACCGCGTCCGGCGGGCCGGCGCCACCACCCTGATCCGCCGCCACTCGGCGCTCACCGAAGAGGAGATGCAGCGGATCATCGACCGTGCCGACACCTGGCGCGACACCGAGACCGAACGTGGGTTCTCCATGGCCCTGGACCGGCTCGGGGACCCCGCCGACGGGGACTGCCTCCTCGTCGAGGCCTTCGACGAGGAGGGCGAGCTGATCGCCCTGCTGTCCTTCGTCCCCTGGGGCAGGGACGGCATCTCCCTGGACCTCATGCGCCGCGACCCCAACGCCCCCAACGGAGTCATGGAGTTCATGGTCGCCCAGCTGTGCGCCGCCGCGCCAGGCCTGGGCGTGCGCCGGATCTCCCTCAACTTCGCCGTGTTCCGGTCCGCGTTCGAGGAGGGCGGCCGGATCGGCGCGGGCCCGGTGCTCAGGCTGTGGCGCAGGCTGCTGCTGTTCTTCTCCCGCTGGTGGCAGTTGGAGGCCCTGTACCGCTCGAACGTGAAGTACGGCCCCGAGTGGTACCCGCGGTTCCTCTGCTACCAGGACGCGGGTTCGCTCGCCCGGGTCAGCCTCGCCTCCGGCATCGCCGAGGGCTTCGTCTCCGTACCCAGCCTGCGCAAACTCTGGGGCAAGGGACACGCCAAGGGCCTCACCGCTCCCGCCACCACCGAGGGGCTTCCCTCGCTCGACGCCCTCGGCCTGGAAGGCGCGGAGGAGGCGCAGGCGACCGTGCCGGCCGAGCGGCTCCCGGAACAGGTGCGGGTCCGGCACGACAAGCTGGAGCGGCTCCGCGCCGCCGGCGTCGACCCCTACCCCGTCGGCATCCCGCAGCGCACCCACACCGTCGCCGCCCTAAGGGCCGCCCACCCCGGCGCCCCGCCCGGCACCCGCACCGGCGAGCAGGCCTCCCTCGCCGGCCGGGTGATGCTCGTGCGCGACCTCGGTGGCGTCGTCTTCGCCGTCCTGCGCGACTGGTCCGGGGACCTACAGCTGATGTTCACCCGCGACGAGTCCGGCCCCGACGTCCTGGACTCCTTCACCTCCCGCGTCGACTTCGGCGACCACGTCCTCGCCACCGGCGAGATCGGCACCAGCAGGACCGGCGAGCTCTCCCTCGTCGTCTCCTCCTGGCTGCTGACCGGCACGTGCCTGCGTCCGCTCCCCGACAAGCGCAAGGGCCTCGCCGACCCCGAAGCACGGGTCCGGCGCCGCTACCTCGACCTGGTCGCCAGCCCCGCGGCCCGGGACGTCGTACGGGCCCGCTCGGCGGCCGTCCAGGCGCTGCGCCAGGGGCTGCTGGACCGCGGTTACCTGGAGGTCGAGACACCGATGCTCCAGCAGATCCACGGCGGTGCCAACGCCCGGCCCTTCCGCACCCACATCAACGCCTACGACCTCGACCTCTACCTGCGCATCGCGCCCGAGCTGTACCTGAAGCGGCTGTGCGTCGGCGGCCTGGAGAAGGTCTTCGAGATGGGCCGCACCTTCCGCAACGAGGGCGTCTCCTACAAGCACAACCCCGAGTTCACGATGCTGGAGGCGTACCAGGCCTTCGCCGACTACGACGTGATGCTCGACCTCACCCGCGAACTGATCCAGGGTGCGGCGACCGCCGCGTTCGGCACGCCGATCGCCCACAAGGCGGG
This sequence comes from Streptomyces sp. NPDC059851, assembly GCF_042732005.1. Taxonomy (NCBI): domain Bacteria; kingdom Bacillati; phylum Actinomycetota; class Actinomycetes; order Kitasatosporales; family Streptomycetaceae; genus Streptomyces; species Streptomyces sp. NPDC059851. The sequence continues at coordinate 3,120 of NZ_JBHWJJ010000239.1, forward strand.
TCCCGACGGGAAGCTCGCCGTCCACGACATCTCCGGTCCGTGGCCGGTCAAGACGATGTACGGGGCGATCAGCGAGGCGCTCGGCGAGGAGGTCGACGCGGACACCGCGCAACACGTGCTGCGCCGGTTGTGCGACCGGTCCGGGGTGCCGCACGCCCCCGACGACACGCGGGGCGACGTGGTGCTGGAGATGTACGAGCGGCTGGTGGAAGAGAAGACCACGCTGCCCACCTTCTACAAGGACTTCCCGACCGACGTCTCCCCGCTCACCCGGCAGCACCGGCGCGACCCGCGCCTCGCCGAGCGCTGGGACCTGGTGGCCTTCGGCACCGAACTGGGCACGGCCTACTCGGAGCTGACCGACCCCGTCGAGCAGCGGCGCCGGCTCACCGCCCAGTCGCTGCTGGCGGCGGGCGGCGACCCGGAGGCGATGGAGCTCGACGAGGACTTCCTGGACGCACTGGAGTACGCGATGCCGCCGACCGGCGGTCTGGGCATCGGCGTCGACCGGCTGGTCATGTTCCTCACCGGTCGGACGATCCGCGAGACGCTGCCGTTCCCCCTGGTGCGGCGCGGCTGAACGGGTGAGGGGAAGGGGGCGCGTCCGCGCCCCTCGGCATCCGCGACCATGTCGTTGGTACGTAGTAATGATGAAAAATGACGAGCCGACAGTAGGGCGGCGCGTGATCCTGCGCACCGCCGTCTTCCTCGGAATCGCCGCCGCCTCCGGACTCCTCGCCGCTGGAGAGGGCGGACTGCCCGCAAGCCCGCCCGCGGGCGGCGGGCCAGGCGCAGGTGCAGGCCCCGGCGCAGGCTCCGCCTCCGGCCCCGGGCAGCCGGGCCACGGCGGAGCCGCCGGACCGGGCGGCGTCCGCTCCGTACGGCCGCAGACCCCGGGCCGCACCGCCTACCGGCTGAGCCCCATGACCGCCGAGGCACCGCTGCGCCCGCCGACCGCCAGGCCCACCGTGCGCACCCGGCCCATCCTGGAACTCCCGCCCGCGGCGAGCACGGGCAGCGCCATGGTGCTCACCTTCGACGACGGCCCCGACCCCCGCTACACCCCCGCCATCCTCGACACCCTCGCCCGGTACGAGGTCCCCGCCCTCTTCTTCGTCTGCGGGGAGAAGGCCGAGGAGAACCGGGACCTGCTGCGCCGGATGGCCGACGAGGGCCACGTCATCGGCAACCACACCTGGTCCCACCCCCGGATCCCCCGGCTCAGCCGGACCGGCCTCGCCCGTGAGATCGCCTCCACCAGCGAGGTCGTCGAGAAGACCGTCGGAGCGGCACCGGTGTGGTTCCGGGCACCCTACGGGGCCTGGAACCGGGCCGCCTTCGAGATCGGCGCCGAGCTGGGCATGGAGCCGCTCGCCTGGACCGTGGACAGCCTGGACTGGACGGAGCCCGGCACGCCGGTGATCGTCTCGCGCGTCCTGCAGGGCGCCGCCCCCGGCGTGATCGTGCTGAACCACGACGCCGGCGGCGACCGCTCGCAGAGCGTCCGCGCCCTCGACGCGTACCTGCCGCAGCTGCTCGCCCGCGGCTACAGGATGACGCTGCCCGCGCTGCCGCCGGGTTGAGGGCACGGATCCACCGCGGGGCGGGCGGGTGCCGGTGGGAAGTGCTGGAGGGTGCTCAGCGGGCTTCCACCATGCGGGCGAAGACGACGACGTTGCCGTCGTAGCCCTTGGCCTTCGAGTAGCCGCCGCCGCACGTGATCACCCGGAGCTCCGGCCGCCCGGTGTCCCCGTACACCCGGGACCCGGGGAAGGTGTCCTTCGAGAACACCTCCACGCCGTACACCTCGAACACCGCAGTGCGCCCGTCGTAGCGCTCCACCTCGATCCGGTGGCCCTTGCGCAACGAGCCCAGGCCGTAGAAGACCGCCGGCCCGGTGGCGTTGTCGACGTGGCCCACGATCACCGAGGAGCCGCGCTGGCCGGGCGAGATGCCGTTGAGGTACCAGCCGGCCAGGTTCGATTCCTCGGCCGGCGGTGCGTCGACCCAGCCCTGCGCGTCCAGGCCCACCGTCATCACCGGCGCGTCCACCCTGATCGCCGGAATGCGGATGCGCTGCACCGACGAATGGTCCAGCTCCTGCACGGGGGCGGCCGGATCGGCCGGTGCGGACACGCCCGGCGCCGGCGCCTCGGAAGCGGACACCGCCGCGGCGGCGGTCGGCTGCGGCGGACCGTCCCCGACGTCCGCTCCGTTGCGGATCATGGCGAGGCCGCTGAGCATGACCAGCGCGAGCACACCCCAGGGCGACCATCTCCTGCGCGGCAGCTCGCTCTCGTCCTCGGTCATGGCTCTCCCTTCCCGACGCGGGGGTCCCGACCCGCGTTCGCGTCCCACCCCGGTACGCCCTTCCCCCGCACGCTAAGGCCACCCCCGCAATACGGCGATCGGTGACGGGCGAACGGGTGGCGCGGCCCGCGTACGGGCGGCGGGCCCGACGGGGTGCGCCCATCCAGGTATTCATCACATAAACAGCTGACGGGTCGTGACCTGCGGATCCGTCAGACGACGCGCACACCTCCCGGCGTGTCGCTCAACCGTGCGGCGCAAAGCCGGACGTGCGCTGGTTGCGGGCCGACCCGAGGGTCGTGGTGGGAAGGCGTTCTCGTCGATCATCCCGGGCGAACCGCTCCGGGGCGCTTCCCGCTGGAGGTTCCACCATGCGTGTTCTGCGCGCTCTCACCGTGGCTGCTGCGGCCTGCGCCACCATCGGCCTCAGCACGCCGTTCGCCGCGGCGAACAACGACCCGGCGAGCAACATCCCGGCGAACAACAACCCGGCGAACAACAACCCTGCGGGCGGCTCGCCGTCGGGCGGCGGCAACGGCCCCAGCAACGTCACGGTCGTCCCGTACTCCGTGCACCAGGGTTCCAACATGCGGGTCAGCGCGGCCGGCTGCCTGCGGGGCGGCACGGTCTGGTCGCCCAACAACTTCCAGCAGGAGCGGCTGTCGGCAGGGCCCATCGGGCACGCGACCGTCCGGATCTTCAACCACGCCTCGCCGGGCAACCACACGCTGTCGGTCAAGTGTGACGACAGCAGCCTGGTCGCCACGCACCGCTTCACGATCCTCGAGGGCAGGGGCGCGCAGGGCGGCCTCGGCGGCTCGATCGGCCCGTCCGCCGCCGAGACCGCCATCGGCTCCGGCCTCGTGGGCGCCGCGGCCCTGGGGGCGGGCGCACACGTGCTGCGCCGGCGCCGCCCGGCCCGCAACCGGGCCTGATGACCGGCCGGCCTCCCCGGTCGCAGCCCCCGAGAACCGCCGGTCGCCCCGGACCTGGCCAGGAC
>NZ_JBHWJJ010000240.1:0-6310 GCF_042732005.1 Streptomyces sp. NPDC059851
GCCGGTCGGCAGCCGCCCCCTCGCCCGTGTCCGTGCGGGGCCTAGTGCCCCTGCTCGTCGCGGCGGCGCTGCCACCGCTCCTCGATGCGGGTCATCATCGACCGACGTTGCCGGTTACGGCCGTGGGCCGAACCGCCTGCACTTCCGGAGACGGGGTGCTCGCCAGGCTTGGGCGCCTTGCGCCAACCGGTGACCACGAGGACCGTGCAGCCCAGCATGATGAGGAAGCCCACCACGCTGACCCACAGTACGTTCGGGATGATCACACCGGTCATGAGGAGCGCGATACCCACCACAATGCCTGCGACTGCCTGGTAGACCCGTCGCCGGGTGTACGTACGCAGTCCGCTTCCCTCAAGCGCTGTCGCGAACTTGGGATCTTCGGCGTACAGCGCTCGCTCCATCTGCTCGAGCATTCGCTGCTCGTGCTCCGAGAGCGGCACGGGAGTCCTCCTCATCCTTCGGTCGCGGGGGGTAGCGACCAGGGGTCCCCTTCAGGATAGGCGGGGAATCGCCCCCGTGATACCCGCCCTCCACGCCAGGTTCGAAAAATGCACTGCCGGAAAGGCACTGCCCCACAACAAAGCACTGCTCGAAACCGCGCCGGGGGAGCGGTCCGTGAGGCCGTTATTCCCCACCGGTCCGTCCGCCATGCCGGTCCCGTCCCCCGATCATACGGCGCAGGCCCGCGCGGCGGAGGGTGTCGGAAGGACCGGCGGAAACGGCCGCCGGTTCCCGGTTCCACGGGCGGGGGGAATTCAGGCGTGCTTCTCACCGAGTACGTGCAATTGCGTGGCGATGGCGTGGAAGGCGGGCAGCTCGGCGGCGGCCTCCTCCAGGCGCAGCAGCGCTTCGACCGCACCGGGCTCGGTGTCCACGAGCACGCCGGGGACGAGGTCGGCGAAGACGCGCACCCCGTGCACCGCGCCGACGTCCAGCCCCGCCCCGGCGACCAGCTCGGTGAGCTGCTCGGCGGTGAAGCGCCGCGGCATCGGGTCGCCGGAGCCCCAGCGGCCGGCCGGGTCGGCGAGGGCCGTGCGGGCCTCGGTGAAGTGGCCGGCGAGGGCGCGGGCGACGACGGCCCCGCCGAGGCCGGCGGCGAGCAGGCTCAGCGTGCCGCCGGGGCGCAGCGCCGCCACCGCATTGGCCGCGCCCTCGGCCGGGTCGTCCACGTACTCCAACACGCCGTGGCAGAGCACCACGTCGTACGACTCCCGCTCGACCACGTCGAGGAGGCCCTGGGCGTCGCCCTGCACCCCGCGGACGAGGTCGGCGACGCCGGCCTCGGAGACCCGGCGCTCCAGGCCGAACAGGGCGTTCGGGCTGGGGTCGACGACGGTGACCCGGTGGCCCAGGCGGGCCACCGGTACGGCGAACTTGCCGGTGCCGCCGCCGGTGTCGAGTACGTCCAGCACGTCCCTCCCGGTCGCCTTCACCCGGCGGTCGAGGGCCTCCTTGAGGACCTCCCACACCACGGCGGTGCGGAGGGAGGCACGGGGGCGGGAAGTGTCCGACACGGCTGATGACTCCTCGGCGCGGTAAGGGCGGGTGAACCGGGTCCCACCCTATTGCCTCCGGCAGTCCCGCAGCTCATCCCGCGTCAGGACGCTCCGGCCGGGGCTGCGGCAGGGTCTGCGCCACCGGCTGGAGCGCGAGCATCCGCTCGACCAGCCGCAGGAACATCGACGCGGCGCGCAGGAGGTAGTCCGCGTCCTCGCTGCTCGCCGCGTCGCGTATGCCCGCCTCGGCCCGGGCCCGCCGGGCGGCGCCGGAGGCGAACAGGGCGCTCCACTCGGCGAGTTCCGGCGCGAGTTCGGGAAGCACCTCCCAGGCGCTGCGGATGCGGGGCCGGCGCCGCGGGTGCGCCGGCTCGGGCCGCGCGCGGGCGGCGAGGACGGCCGCGGCGGTGCGCAGGGCGGCGAGGTGGGCGGTGGCGTAGCGCTCGTTGGGGCGGGTCAGCCCGGCGGCCTCGGCGAGGCCGTCGCGGGCTTTGTCGAGCAGGTCGAGCGCGGCCGGCGGGGCTGCCGACCTGCGCGGGATGGGGTGGACAGGGGACGGGGACGGTGTGGCCATGACGAACCTCCTGTCATCGGGTACTGCTGCTCTTCCTCTTCCCGGCGCTTGGTTCCGTGCCGTGGGTCCATCGTGACGTCTGCCACTGACAATCGCGCTGACCTGCGATTTCGAGGGTTCCGCGGGTCGTATCCGGTGCCGGGCGTGCGGGTGTCCGCGGCGGGTGATAGTTTTTGGACTGACCGGTCAGTTCAAAAGAGAGGGGGTCGGCGTGGACAGCCCGCACGGCGCGGCCGTCAAAGCCGAGAACTTCGGACTCAAGGGCCCGCGCGGCTGGGCGTTCCGGGGGGTGGGGATCGACGCCGCTCCGGGCTCGCTCCTCGCCGTGGTGGGCCCCTCGGGCACCGGCCGGACCTGCCTGCTCCTCGCCCTCACCGGGCGCATGAAGCCGAGCGAGGGCCACGCCGAGGTCGCCGGCCACCCACTGCCGAAGCGGATGGCCGCAGTCCGGCGGGTGGCCGCCCTCGGCCCGGTCTCCGGTGTCAACGACCTCGACCAGGCCCTCACCGTCGCCGAGCAGCTCCGCGAGGGCGCCCTGCTCCAGCGCCGCTACGAGGGCCCGCTCCGAGCCCTGCTGCGGCCCCGCGGCGAGCGCCGCGCCACCACTGCGGCCCGGATCGACGCCGCCCTGGCCGCCGCCGGCCTGGACCTGGACTCGCTGCCCAAGGGCCCGCGCACCTCCGTCCGGGACCTCGACCGCCTGGAGGCGGTCCGGCTGTCCGTGGCCATCGCCCTGATGGGCTCCCCGCAGCTGCTGGCCCTCGACGACCTCGACCTCAAGCTCTCGGGCGCCGAGCGCGCCGACGCCTGGGCCATGCTCCGCTCGATCGCCGACGCCGGAACCACCGTCCTGGCGGTGTGCAGCCAGGCCCCGGACGGCGTGCAGGTCCTGCACACGTCCCCCGCCGAGCCCGAGGCGAAGACGGCCGCGAAGCCCACGGCCGAGCCCGCCCGGAAGCCCGGGACCGAGACGGCCGCGAAGCCCGCGGCCCGGACCGGGACGGCGCCCGGGGCGGAGCCCGCCGCGAAGCCCGAGACGAAGCCCGCCCGGAAGGACACCGCGGAGCACGCGGCGAAGGACACCGGCACGGCCGAGACGAAGCCCGCGGCGGAGTCCCGCGCCGACGGCGAGGCGCAGACCGAGGCGAAGACCCCGGCCGACACGGCCGACGACGACACGAAGGGAGCGGACGATGCGCTCGCCGAAACTGGCCGCGCTTGAGCTGAAGCGGTTCGGGCGGGGGAAGCTGCCCAGGGCCGCCCTCGTCGCGCTGCTCCTGCTGCCGCTGCTCTACGGAGCCCTGTACCTGTGCTCCTTCTGGGACCCGTACGGCCGCCTCGACAAGGTGCCCGTCGCCCTGGTCAACGCCGACAAGGGCGCCACCGTCGACGGTAACCGCCTCGACGCCGGCGCGGACATCACCAAGAAGCTGCACGACAGCAAGACCTTCCAGTGGCACGAGGTGAGCGCGAAGGAGGCGGCCAAGGGCCTGGAGGACGGGAAGTACTACCTGACCCTGACCATGCCGGCCGACTTCAGCGAGAGGATCGCCTCCAGCTCCGGCGACGACCCGACGACCGGGGCCCTCCAGGTCCGCACCAACGACGCGAACAACTACATCGTCGGCTCGATCTCCCGCACGGTGTTCTCCGAGGTCCGCACCGCGGCGTCCACGAACGCCTCCCGGAAGTTCCTCGACAAGATCTTCGTCTCCTTCTCCGACCTGCACGACAAGACGGCCGAGGCCGCCGACGGCGCCTCCAAGCTCAAGGACGGCGCGACCAAGGCCCAGGAGGGCGCGAAGGAGATCGCGGACAACCTCGACAAGGTCGAGCAGAAGAACGGCGAGCTCACCGGCGGGCTGGAGAAGCTCGGCGAGGCCGCCACGAAGCTGAAGAAGGGGTCCAGGGACGTCGCGAACGGCACCCAGGTCGTCGCCGACAAGATCAGCGGCAACGCCGACAAGGCCCGCCCCCTCCTGAAGGACCCCAAGCAGGTCGCCGACGCCGCCCAGCTGGTCGCGGACACCGCCAAGGTCGTGAACAACCACCTCGACAAGATCACCCAGAGGGCCCCCGGCGCGGCCCGGGTCAGCAAGCAGGCCGCCTCCGTGGCCGCCGACGCCCACACCCGCAACTGCACCGGCGCGGCCGCGGCCAAGACGCCGCCGGCCGCCTGCACCGACCTCAAGAAGGTCAAGGACGTCACCGCGGAGGCGTCCCAGCTCACCGGCGACGTCGACACCCTGTTCAAGAACTCCAACGGCGACCTGACCAAGCTCCGCAAGCAGCTCGCCGACCTGGAGGCCAAGGCCCGCAAACTGGCCGCGGACGCCCCTCACCTGTCCGCCGACCTCGACGCCGCCGTCGCCAAGGCCAACGCCCTCAACGACGGCGCCCACAAGGTCGCCGACGGCATGGCCCAGCTGCACGCCGGCCTCATCAAGGCCACCAACGGCTCCGCGGCCATCGGCGACGGCGTCAGCAAGATCGGCGACGGTGCGCACAGCCTCGACGGCGGCCTGTACAAGCTCGCCGACGGCAACGGCGAACTGGCGAACGGCCTGCACGAGGGCGTCGGCAAGATCCCGGACTACGACCAGCAGCAGCGCGACGCCCGCACCGAGGTCATGGCCGACCCGATCAAGCTCGCCAACCAGTCCCTGCACAAGGCGCCCAACTACGGCACCGGCTTCGCCCCGTACTTCATCCCGCTCTCCCTCTGGGTCGGCGCGATGGTCGCGTACATGCTGATCGCGCCCGTGAACCGGCGCGCCCTGGCCGCCGGCGCCTCCCCCTGGCGGATCGCGCTCGCCGGCTGGCTGCCCGTCGCGGGCCTCGGCGCCCTCCAGGTCGGCCTGCTGATGGCCGTCCTGCACTGGGGCCTCGGCCTGGAGATGGAGCGCCCGGCCCTGACCATCGGCTTCCTGGTCCTGGTCACCGGCTGCTTCGCGGCGATCGTGCAGTGGCTGAACGCCAAGTTCGGGGCCGCCGGGCGGATCCTCGTCCTGGCCGTGCTGATGCTCCAGCTGACCTCGGCCGGCGGCACCTACCCCGTCGAGACCAGCCCGGGCTTCTTCAACGCCATCCACCCGTACCTGCCGATGTCGTACATCGTCGAGGGCCTGCGCCGCCTGATCACCGGCGGCGACCTCGCCCCCGTCTGGCAGGGCGGCGCCGTCCTGCTGGCCTTCACCGTGGGCGCCCTCGCCCTCACCTCGCTCGCCGCCCGCGGCAAGCAGGTGTGGACGATGGACCGGCTCCACCCCGAACTGAGCCTGTAGGGACCGTGCGACCTGTGAGAATCAGCCACATGGACAGCAGCAGCACCACCGCCGGCGGCGGCCGCCGCCAGGCGACGCGCCAGAAGCTCTACGAAGCGGCCGTCACCCTCATCGCCGAGCAGGGCTTCTCCGCGACCACGGTCGACGAGATCGCCGAGCGGGCGGGCGTCGCGAAGGGCACCGTCTACTACAACTTCGCCAGCAAGAACGAGCTCTTCGAGGAGCTGCTGCGGCACGGCGTCGGACTCCTCACCGCCTCCCTGCGGGCGGCGGCCGAGGAGACGGAGTCCCGCGGCGGCAGCCGGATCGAGGCGCTCGACGCGATGATCCGGGCCGGCCTGGTCTTCATCGACCGTTACCCCGCCTTCACCCAGCTCTACGTGGCCGAACTGTGGCGGACCAACCGCACTTGGCAGTCCACCCTGATGGTGGTCCGCCAGGAGGCGGTGGCAGTCGTGGAGACGGTGCTGCGCGAGGGCGTGGAGCGCGGCGAGCTCAGCGCGGAGATCGACGTGCCGCTGACGGCCGCGGCGCTGGTGGGGATGGTCCTCGTGGCCGCCCTGGACTGGCAGTCCTTCCAGCGCGAGCGGTCGCTGGACGACGTGCACTCGGCGCTGTCGCTGCTGCTGCGGGGACGGGTCAGCGGCAACGGCTGACCGCCGCCCCCCGATCGGCGGTTCTGCCGGCGGGCCCCGCCGCGTAGAACTGGTGGGGCCCGCCGCCGGTCCGCCGCGGAGCCTGAGTACCCGTACTCAGCCGAGGAAATGAGTACCCGTGCGGATGGGCCCCCACCTGCGCGGACGACAGACTGGGGCAACGGAACGGGGCCCGGTCCGGACCGCCGACACGGGGCGGCCGGTGCGGACCGGGTGCCTTCCGCCATGACCGGGACGGGGGACTGCGGCCCGGTGGTGCAGTGACGCCGGCGCGGCGGGGCTCGGGGGGATCGAGCC
>NZ_JBHWJJ010000241.1:0-6133 GCF_042732005.1 Streptomyces sp. NPDC059851
TCAACTTCTGGCGTTGATTTTTGGCACGCTGTTGAGTTCTCAAGGAACGGACGCTTCCTTCGTACTCACCCTCTCGGGCTTTCCTCCGGGCTTTCATTCTTGCGTTTCCCACTCTATCAGAGTGTTTCGCGCTTCGCTTTCCGGTTCTTCGCTTTCGCGTTTTCCCTTTCGGCGAGACCGACTCTATCAGAAGTTTTCCACCGGATTTCCCGGCTTCGGATTCCTGGATGAGGAGTCGGCTGTGCCCCGCGAGAATTGGATTCTTTGGGGGGCGAAGTTGAGTTTAAACCGTTGCTGCCGAACTGTCCAGTTCCAGGCAACCGTTAAAATCTACCTCCCCGTGGCGGCCGTGTCAACAGCCGTTCCGGGACGACGAGGAGACTAGCAGCTCGGCAGGCCCCTCCGCACATCAGGCAGCCGTGGGGAGCGTGGCCGTGCGGTCGGCGGCATCCACGTCGCCCGTCTCTCCGGCCCGGGCCGCACGGCCGCCCCACACGTACACGTACGCCAGGAACAGGGCCTCGGCGGCGACGCCGATGCCGATGCGCGCCCAGGTGGGCAGGCCGGACGGGGTCACGAAGCCCTCGATCAGACCGGAGACGAAGAGGACGGCTGCGAGGCCGATGGCCATGCCGAGGGCGGCCCGGCCCTGTTCGGCGAGGGCGGCACGACGGGTGCGGGGGCCCGGGTCGATGACCGTCCAGCCGAGGCGCAGGCCCGTACCGGCGGCCACGAAGACCGCGGTCAGTTCCAGCAGGCCGTGCGGCAGGATCAGGCCGAGGAACACGTCCAGCCGGCCGGCGGAGGTCATCAGGCCGATGCCGACGCCGAGGTTGACCATGTTCAGGAAGAGGATCCAGAGCACGGGGATCCCCAAGAACGCGCCGAGGACCAGGCACATCGCGGCCGCCTGGGCGTTGTTCGTCCACACCTTGGCGGCGAACGAGGCCGCCGGGTGGCTGGAGTAGTACGTCTCGTAGCCGCCGCCGGGCTGCGTGAGCGCCTTGAGCTCCTCCGGTGCGGCGATGGCCGCCTGGACCTCGGGGTGCGTCGCGACCCACCAGCCGATCAGCACGCCGAGCAGCGTGGAGAGCAGCGCGGTCGGTATCCACCAGCGCCGGCTGCCGTACACCGCGGCCGGGAAGCCTTCGGTGAAGAAACGTGCCGCGTCGCGCCAGCTCCCGCGGCGGGTGCCCGTCACGGTCGAGCGCGCCCGGGCCACGAGCTGGGTGAGCCGTCCCGTGAGCATCGGGTCGGGGGTGCTGGACTGGATGAGGGAGAGGTGCGTGGCGGTCCGCTGGTAGAGCGAGACGAGCTCATCGGCTTCGGCGCCGGTCAGCCGGCGGCCGCGGCCCAGCAGCTGTTCGAGACGGTCCCATTCAGCCCGGTGGGCCGTCACGAAGACGTCGAGATCCATGCGGTTGCCGCTCCCCCTGCCCCTGGCCCCTGCTACCGGCCGCGCTTCGGCGTTACTTCTTCCGTGGTCAGCTTGGCAGACTGGGTGACGAAGGGGTGGATCCGGTCACGGGAAGGGTGTGCAGCGGTGAGCGATCTGGTGACGGGGGACGCGGTCGTTCTCGGGCTGAGGCCCGCGCGGCTGCCCAGCCGGGCGCTGGCCTTCACCCTCGACCTGCTCGTGTACGGCACCGGATTCGTGCTGGTCTCGGTCGGGCTGACCTTCGCGACCGCCTCCCTGGACGACGCCGCGCAGGCCGCGGTCACGGTGGCGAGCTTCCTGCTGGTGCTGGTCGGCGTACCGATCGCGGTGGAAACGCTCAGCCACGGGCGGTCGCTCGGCAAGCTGGCCTGCGGGCTGCGGGTGGTCCGGGACGACGGCGGGCCGGTCCGGTTCCGGCACGCGCTGGTGCGCGGCGCCATGGGGGTCGTGGAGCTGCTGCTCACCTTCGGTTCCGTGGCGTGCATCGCGTCGCTGGTGTCGGCTCGGGGCCGACGGCTCGGGGACGTCTTCGGGGGGACGCTGGTCATACGGGAGCGGGTGCCGGGGGCGCAGGTGATGCCGGTTCCGGCGCCGCCGCCGTGGCTGGCGGGGCGGTTCACGGGACTGGACCTGTCGGCTGTGCCGGAGGGGCTCTGGCTGGCGGTACGCCAGTACCTGACCCGGATGAACCAGCTGGACCCGCAGGTGGGTGCGGCAATGGCGGCGAGGCTCGCGGACGACCTGGTGGCGCGTACGGGCGCGCCGGCGCCGGCGGGCGTGCCGGCGGCCGCGTACCTGATGGCGGTGGTGCACGAGCGGCAGTCGCGGGACGCGGCCCGGACGTTCGGGTCGCCGGCGGGCCTGCCGGGGGCCGGTGTGCCGGGCGGCGGTGTGCCGGGGGCTGTGCCGGGTGCCGTGCCGGGCGCGGGTGCCGTGTCGGGCGCGGTCACGGGGACGGCCGGGGGGTACGTGCCGCCCGTGGCTGCGACGCTTCCGCTTCCGCCCGCGCCTGTTCCCCCGGCCGCACCCGCGCCCGTGACGCCGTCGGGCGACGAGCCGGTGCGGAAGACGGGGTTCGCCCCGCCCGCGTAGGGCTGTCGGTGGGGCCGCCTACGCTGCCGCCATGTCAGTCAACATCGATCTCGCCTTCGAAGTCACCGGCGTCACCGACGAGCCGCAGGCCTGGGCGCTCGTCCGGGCCCTGACGCAGCTGATGTACGAGGAGTGCATCGAGAACCAGGTCAGCCTGGGCGTGGCCGTGGACGACGGCGGCGCGTTCTTCGTCTCCGGGGAGTCGGACTTCCCGCTGTGCGTCTCGCGCTTCTACCTGTGGCAGCCGGAGTTCGAGAAGTCCTTCGCGGCGACGGTCGCCGAGGTGGCGCCGGACGCGAAGCCCGTGGTCCGGTGGGGGTTCCCGGACGAGGAGTACTGACCGGGCCGCGGACGGCGGGACCGGTCAGGCCTCCGGCGGGAACACCGACGGCGGGCTCTCCAGGTGTTCGAGCTCGACGCCCGGGGCCGACAGGACCACGTCCCCGGCCAGGTGGACCGTGTGGACCTCGCCGGTGTCCAGGGCCGTGACCCGGTACTCGTCCACGACGAGCGGCCCGCTGTCCGTCGCGTGCTCCGTGCGCCCGACGAGGGCCCAGGCCTGGTCGACCGTACGGGGCGCCAGCACCGGGTCGGTGAGGGCGACGAGCCGGACCCGCGTGGCGGGCGCGCCCAGGGCGGGGCGCAGCAGGCGGGCGGTGGCGACGAGGAAGGCCGGCGAGGTGCCGGTGAAGGCGGCCGCGCGGACGTTGCCCTCGGTGGCCCGGGTGCCGGCGGGGTCGGAGCGGACCCAGGTGACGCCGTCGATGGCGGCGCCCCGGACCTGCCAGCTCGCGGCGTTGACTTCGAGGCGGATGGGGCGGCCGAGTTCGTCGACGGCCAGGTCGACCGAGCCGCGGTGGCTGCCGTCGGGGCCGGTCAGCTGGGAGACGTAGCGCCAGCCGGAGGGGCCGGGGGCGCAGTTGAAGTGCTCCTCGCCGAGCGGGGTGCCGTCGTGGGGGTCGTGGAGCGAGTAGCGGCCGCGGGGCATGGGCGGGGGTCCTTGCTGGCTGGCGTGCGTGCGTGCGCACCGTGGGGGGCGTACGGGGCAGGCCCCCGGCACGAGTGCCGGGGGCCTGCCTCGGTGCTGCGGATCCGCGGGGACCTGCGGCGGTGGATCAGTAGCGGTAGTGGTCCGGCTTGTACGGGCCCTCGACGTCGACGCCGATGTACGCGGCCTGCTCCGGGCGCAGGGTGGTCAGCTTGACGCCGAGGGCGTCGAGGTGGAGGCGGGCGACCTTCTCGTCCAGGTGCTTGGGCAGCGTGTAGACGCCGATCGGGTACTCCTCGGGCTTGGTGAAGAGCTCGATCTGGGCCAGGGTCTGGTCCGCGAAGGAGTTCGACATCACGAACGAGGGGTGGCCGGTGGCGTTGCCCAGGTTGAGCAGGCGGCCCTCGGACAGCACGATCAGGACCTTGCCGTCGGGGAAGGTCCAGGTGTGGACCTGCGGCTTGACCTCGTCCTTGACGATGCCCTCGACCTTGGCCAGGCCTGCCATGTCGATCTCGTTGTCGAAGTGGCCGATGTTGCCGACGATGGCCTGGTGCTTCATCTTGGCCATGTCGGAGGCCATGATGATGTCCTTGTTGCCGGTCGTGGTGATGAAGATGTCGGCGGTCTCGACGACCTCGTCCAGGGTGGTGACCTGGTAGCCGTCCATCGCGGCCTGCAGGGCGCAGATCGGGTCGATCTCGGTGACGATGACCCGGGCGCCCTGGCCGCGCAGCGACTCGGCGCAGCCCTTGCCGACGTCGCCGTAGCCGAAGACCACGGCGGTCTTGCCGCCGATGAGGACGTCGGTGGCGCGGTTGATTCCGTCGATCAGGGAGTGCCGGCAGCCGTACTTGTTGTCGAACTTCGACTTGGTGACGGCGTCGTTGACGTTGATCGCGGGGAAGAGCAGGTTGCCTTCCTGCATCATCTCGTACAGGCGGTGGACGCCGGTGGTGGTCTCCTCGGTGACACCGCGGATGTCGGACGCCAGCTGGGTCCACTTCTGCGGGCTCTCGGCGAGGGTGCGGTTCAGGAGGGTCAGGATGTGGCCGTACTCCTCGGAGTCCGCCGTCGACGGGTCCGGGGCCTCGCCGGCCTTCTCGAACTCGACGCCCTTGTGGACGAGGAGGGTGGCGTCACCACCGTCGTCGAGGATCATGTTCGGGCCGCCGGTGGGGGTGTTCGGCCAGGTCAGCGCCTGCTCGGTGCACCACCAGTACTCCTCCAGCGTCTCGCCCTTCCAAGCGAAGACGGGGACGCCCTGCGGGTCCTCCGGGGTGCCGTTCGGGCCGACGGCGATGGCGGCGGCCGCGTGGTCCTGGGTGGAGAAGATGTTGCAGGAGGCCCAGCGGACCTCGGCACCGAGGGCGACCAGGGTCTCGATCAGGACGGCCGTCTGCACGGTCATGTGCAGGGAGCCGGTGATGCGGGCGCCGGCCAGCGGCTGCGCCTCCGCGTACTCGCGGCGGATCGACATCAGACCCGGCATCTCGTGCTCGGCCAGGGTGATCTCCTTGCGGCCGAAGGCGGCGAGGGAAAGGTCTGCGACCTTGAAGTCCATGGGTGCTGCTCCTCATGGGTCGAGAGGTGGGTACGGCTGAGCCGCGCATCGCCTGGGGCGGTGCACCGAGCACTCAGTCCGTCGGGGGCCCTCTCTCCCCTCGGCCGGTCGTGAGGACCGCCCGACCGCCATCAGCAGCGACGCCTGACACTGGTGTCGAATCTACACCGATCAGCGGTGCGGGCCCCAGTGGGTCGGCGAAGGGACCGGTGCCCTCCGGCTCCTCGGAGCGGCGGTGATGCGCGGGTCCGGGCCAGGGTTCCGTACGCTTCCGGCCACCACACATATGCGGAAGGACGGATTCATGGGGCGCGGGCCGGGGCGGGGACTGGGGATCTGGGCGAGGGTGCTGTTGGCGGTGGGGACGGTGATGGTCGCGGCGCCGGCGGCATGGGCGCTCGCCGTGGACCAGCAGGCGGTCCGCGGGTACTCCGTGCCCTCGGAGAGCATGTATCCGGCGTACCGGCCCGGGGACATCGCCTACTTCGAGCTGGGCGGCGCCGGGGAGCTGGGCGTGCGCCGCGGGGACGTGGTGCTGTTCGACGCCCCCGGGTGGCGGTTGGGAGGTCCGGGGATCAAGCGTGTGGTGGCGCTCGGGGGTGACCGGATCGCGTACCGCACCGGTGATGCGGCGCTCCAGCTCAACGGGGAGCCGCTGGAGGAGCCGTACCTGAAGGACCGGCGGCTGCCGGCGGCCGTCTCCTTCGAGGTCACCGTGCCGGAGGGGCGGATGTTCGTGATGGGGGACAACCGCGGGAACTCGCTGGACTCGGCGTTCCGCACCGGCGACCCCGGCCACGGTTCGCTCCCGCTGTCGGCGGTGACCGGCAAGGCGGTGGAGCGGCCGACGGCGCTGATCGTGGCGGGCGGCGCCATGTTCGCCGGCTTCGCCGTCCTCCTCGTCGGCGGCGGGCTCGGAACGGGCGCGTGGCTGGTCCGGCGGCGGGCCCTGCGGCGCGGGGTGGGGGTGCTGGAGCCGGAGCCGCGGTTCCCGACGGCTCCGGCGCCCTGACCCCGGAGCCGTACCCGGGTCACGGCGAAGCCCCCGCAG
>NZ_JBHWJJ010000242.1:0-6112 GCF_042732005.1 Streptomyces sp. NPDC059851
GCCGTACACTGCGCGGCACACCCGGGGCCGGGACCGATTCCAGCGGTCCCGGCCCCGGGTGTATCCGAGTACCGATCAGCAGGGGTTCGAGGCCCACTTGGTGAGCAGGGTCATCGAGCTGTAGCCCGTGACGCTCGTGTTGTTGTTGCGGTGCTTGTCCCACCACTTGTTGCCGTTGATCACGGTGCCCGCCTTGTAACAGATGGGCGTGATCGTGTGGCTCCGGTAGCCGAGGCCCAGGACGGTTGAGGTGGTGGTGGAGTTGGAGCGGATCCGGACCCCGTCCTCGGTGTAGTCGCCGGCATGGGCGACGGTGACGGACCCCAGGGCGATCGCAGCGGTGGAAAGCGCCACCGCGGTGAACCTTGCTGCCTTGCGCACGCTGTCTCCTCTTCTGAGCGGACACGTCGTGGTGCAGCCGAGAGGAAGAGCCAGTACCGCCGTCAGCGGCAAGCGCTGAGCTGGTCCCCCCGGTCCAGTGACAGACGATGGCACGAACGCGAATTCCGTACCAGGGGGTTTCGGCCGCACGGCGCAGAGCGGCTTGAATGCTCCGTACCGGCCCACCCGGCCGGTTCCACGGAGTCTCCAGATCCTTTTCGGCGTTTGCGCTGGAAAACGCGGGGGTCGGAAATCGGCCGCCTCGGGATCTCCGCTAATGGATGATCGCGAACCGCTTTTCGGTTGTCCGGAAACACCCGCTACTTGTCTTGCTCCGGCAGCTCGCTGCGCCCGGTCCCCGCGCGGCGCGCCCGTAGCTCCGACACCATGCCGAACGCGGCGGCGGCCAGCGGCACCGAGAGCAGCATGCCGAGGATCCCGGCGACACTGGCGCCGGCCGTGATGGCCAGCATGACCACCGCCGGGTGCATCTGCACGGTCCGGCTCTGGATCACCGGCTGGAGGAAGTGGCCCTCCACCAGCTGGACGGCGACCACCAGGGCGACGACCCACAGCCCGATGACCCAGCCGCGGTCGGCGAAGGCGACGAGGACGGCCAGCGCGCCGGAGAGGACGGCGCCCAGGTACGGGATGTACGCGCCGAGGAAGACCAGTGCGCCGAGCCCGACGGCGCCGGGCACCTGGAGCACCAGCAGGCCCACGGTGATGAGGACGGCGTCGATCAGGGCGATGAACGTGGTGCCGCGCATGAAGCCCTCGACGGCGTCGAACGCGCGCCGGGCCATGGCCTCGATGCCGTCGCCCCGGTCGCGGGGGCCGAGCCCGCGCAGGGCCTCGGCGGCCCGGTGGGAGTCGCGCAGGAAGAAGAACATCAGCAGGAGGGCGAGGGTGGCGGTGGCCATCATCTCGGCGACCACGCTGATGCCGGCGATGACGCCCGAGGCGGCCGTACCGCCGAACTTGGCGAGCAGCTCCTTGGCGTTGGCGGCCAGGTCCTCCAGGGAGGTCCCGGCGGCGCCGAAGTGCTCGGCGAGGTCCTGGCCGGCGCGCCGGAGGGCGCTGATGATCTGGTCCCCGGTGTTGAGGAGGGCGGAGACGACGATGTACGTGGCCCCGCCGGCCACCGCGAGAACGGCCAGGCAGGTGAGCGCGGCGGCCAAGGAGCGGCTGACCTTCATCCGGACGAGCCGCCGGTGCAGCGGCCCGAGCAGGGCCGTGCCGAGGATGGCGAGCAGGACCGGAGTGACGGCCGCCTTGAAGACGATGCACAGCCAGACCCCGACCGCGGCCACACCGGTGACGAGGAGTACGACCAGGCACCAGGCGGCGAGACGGCGTACGGGCTCGGGCAGCAGGGAGGAGCTGGACACGCCGTCATCCAACCACGCGTCAGCCGGGCCCCCGCTTACGTCCCTTGCCCGTTCGGGGGCTCGTGCCCCGTCCCCTGCTCAGCCGCGCTCCGGCTTCGGCTGCTCGTGCAGCTCGAACCAGATCGACTTGCCCTCGCCGCGCGGGTCGACGCCCCACGCGTCCGCCAGCATCTCCATGAGCAGCACCCCGCGGCCGCTCGACGCCATCTCGCCGGGATGCCGCACGTGCGGCAGCTCGTCGCTGGAGTCCGCCACCTCGATCCGCAGCCTGCGCCCGCCCAGCTCGCCCACCGCCTCCGCAACCAGCAGGGCGTCGCCGTCGGTGTGCACGAGCACGTTGGTCACCATCTCGGAGACCATCAGCACCGCCGAGTCCACCTGATCGGGATCCGCCCAGTCGTGCAGCAGTTCCCGGACCTGCCGGCGCGCGCCCGCGATCCGGGCCGGCTCCGCCTGCGCCACCGTCAGCACCGTGCGGCGCGCGGGGCGGGCCGGCTGCCGCAGCGGGGCGCCGCAGCCGCAGCCCGGCCCCTCCCGGCACAGCAGGACGAGGGCTATGTCGTCCTCGCGCCGGTCAGCGAGCGGTCCGGTGGTGTGGTGGGAGGACGGCCCGTGCACCGCCTGGACCAGCCGGTCGGCGAGCTTCTCCAGGTTCTCCGCCCCGTGCGTCCCCGCCCCGGATTCCAGGACCGCCCGCAGCCGCGCCCAGCCGGTGTCCAGGTCGTGCCCGCCGGTCTCGATGAGCCCGTCGGTGCACAGCAGCATCGTCTCGCCCGGCTCCAGCGTGAACCGGGTCGTCGGGTAGTCGGTGTCGGGGATGATGCCCAGCGGCAGGCCCCCGGCGGTGGGCCGCACCAGTACGGTGCCGTCGGTCATCCGGATCGCCGGGTCGGGGTGCCCCGCACGGGCCACCTCCAGCACCCCGGTCTCCGGATCGCACTCCACGTACAGGCAGGTCGCGAAGCGCGGGCTCCGGAAGTCGAAGCCCGCGTCGGCGTCGCCGTCCGGATCGGGATCGGGCTGGGAGCCGGGGCCGCCGTACGAGCCGGTGCCCTGCGTCGCGGAGCCCAGCCCGGCCAGGAACCGGGAGGCGCGGGAGAGCACCGCGTCCGGGCGGTGCCCCTCGGAGGCGTACGCGCGCACCGCGATCCGCAGCTGGCCCATCAGCCCGGCTGCCCGTACGTCGTGGCCCTGCACGTCCCCGATGACCAGCGCGAACCGGCCCGACGGCAGCGGGATCACGTCGTACCAGTCGCCGCCGACCTGGAGCCCGCCGCCGGTCGGGACGTACCGTGCGGCGATCCGCATGCCGGGGATGTCCGGGCCCAGCGTCGGCATCATCGAGCGCTGCAGTCCGGTGGTGAGCTCCCGCTCGGACTCGGCCACTCCGGCCCGCTGGAGCGCCTGGGCCAGCATCCGGGCCACCGTGGTGAGCACGGACCGCTCGTCCGGGGAGAAGGACACCGGGTGCTTGAACGCGGCGAGCCAGGCGCCCAGGGTGCGCCCGGCCACGATCAGCGGCACGAAGGCCCAGGAGGCCCGGCCGAAGCGCCGGGCGAGCGGCCAGGTGGCGGGGAACCGCCGCTTGTAGTCCTCGGGGGTGGGCAGGTAGATCGCCCGGCCGGTGCGGACGACCTCCGCCGCCGGATAGTCCGTGTCCAGCTTCATGTCCGCGAAGGGGCCCTCGTCCCCCGGCCCGTGCCCGTGGTGGCCGATCACCGACAGCCGGTCCCCCTCCACCCCGAAGACGGCCAGCCCGTCGGGGCTGAAGCCGGGCATGGACAGCGAGGCGGCGACCCGCAGCACTTCGGCCGTCGACCGGGCCTCGGCCAGGGCCCGCCCCGCGTCCAGCAGGAAGGCCTCCCGGGAGCGCCGCCAGTCGCCGGTGACGGTCGGCTGGGCGGCGGTGGTGCCGGGCTGGAGCTCGGCGATCTCCTGGATGGTGCCGATCAGCTCGTAGTCGAGGTGGCCGTCGGCGGACCGGCTCTGCACCGGCTTCGAGCGGCTGCGGACGGTCCGCAGCACCCGCCCGTCCCCGTCGGTGATCCGCAGTCGGGCCTCCGCGAGGGTGCCCTCGGCCACCGCCAGGTTGACGATCCCGTTGACCTCGTTCCAGTCCACCGGGTGGAACCGGGACCGTACGGCCGCCTCCGGTAGGACGGTCGGCTCGGCGGGCAGCCCGAGCAGCCGGGCGGCCTCCCCGTCGAGGCTGACCTTCCCGGACGCGTTGTCCCACCGCCACAGGCCCGTCGCGACGGCAGTCAGGACATCCTCGGTGCGCACCCGGTCATCTTTACAGGTCATCGACCCGACGTGCCCGGGCGCGGGGCCCGCCGGGCGCGCCAGCGCGGCCGGCGTCCCGGACGGTAACCTTGGAGGGTTGAATCCACCCTGGTATCGCGAAGAACTGGATGACTGATGCATCGGTACAGGTCCCACACCTGCGGCGAGCTCCGCGCCTCTGACGTCAACACCGACGTCCGGCTGAGCGGCTGGCTGCACAATCGTCGAGACCTGGGCGGCATCCTCTTCATCGATCTGCGCGACCACTACGGCATCACGCAGCTCGTCGCCCGCCCCGGCACCGCCGCCGCCGACGTCCTGGACAAGCTCTCCAAGGAGACCGTCGTCCGCGTCGACGGCAAGGTCGTCTCCCGCGGCGCCGAGAACATCAACCCCGACCTGCCCACCGGCGAGATCGAGATCGAGGCCGCCGAGGTCGAGGTGCTGGGTGCGGCCGCCCCGCTGCCCTTCACCATCAACACCGACGACGGTGTGAACGAGGAGCGGCGCCTGGAGTACCGCTTCCTCGACCTGCGCCGTGAGCGCATGCACCGCAACATCATGCTGCGCTCCGCCGTCATCGGCGCGATCCGCTCCAAGATGACCGCCCTCGGCTTCAACGAGATGGCGACCCCGATCCTGACCGCGACCTCCCCCGAGGGCGCGCGCGACTTCGTCGTCCCGTCCCGCCTGAACCCCGGCAAGTTCTACGCGCTGCCGCAGGCCCCGCAGCAGTTCAAGCAGCTGCTGATGATCTCCGGCTTCGACCGGTACTTCCAGATCGCGCCGTGCTTCCGCGACGAGGACGCCCGCGCCGACCGTTCGCCGGGCGAGTTCTACCAGCTCGACGTGGAGATGTCCTTCGTCGAGCAGGAGGACGTCTTCCAGCCGATCGAGAAGCTCATGACCGAGCTCTTCACCGAGTTCGGCGGCGGCCGGGAGGTCACCTCCCCGTTCCCGCGGATCCCGTTCCGCGAGTCGATGCTGAAGTACGGCAACGACAAGCCCGACCTGCGCGCCAAGCTGGAGCTCGTCGACATCACCGACGTCTTCGAGGGTTCCGAGTTCAAGGCGTTCGCCGGCAAGCACGTCCGCGCCCTGCCCGTCCCGGACACCGCCGCACAGCCGCGCAAGTTCTTCGACGGCCTCGGCGACTACGCCGTCTCGCTCGGCGCCAAGGGCCTGGCCTGGGTCCGCGTCGGCGAGGACGGCACGCTGACCGGCCCGATCGCGAAGTTCCTCACCGAGGAGAACGTCAAGGTCCTCACCGAGCGCCTGGGCCTGGTGGCCGGCCACGCCGTGTTCTTCGGCGCGGGCGAGTTCGACGAGGTCTCCAAGATCATGGGCCCGGTCCGGGTCGAGGCCGCCAAGCGCGCCGGCCACTTCGAGGAGAACGTCTTCCGCTTCTGCTGGATCGTCGACTTCCCGATGTACGAGCGGGACGAGGAGACCGGCAAGATCGACTTCTCGCACAACCCGTTCTCCATGCCGCAGGGCGGTATGAAGGACCTGGAGGAGAAGGACCCGCTCGACATCCTGGCGTGGCAGTACGACATCGTCTGCAACGGCATCGAGCTGTCCTCCGGCGCCATCCGCAACCACGAGCCCGAGGTCATGCTGAAGGCCTTCGAGATCGCGGGCTACGACGCCGAGACCGTCGAGCGGGAGTTCGCCGGCATGCTGCGCGCCTTCCGCCTCGGCGCCCCGCCGCACGGCGGCATCGCCCCGGGCGTCGACCGCATCGTGATGCTGCTCGCCGACGAGCCGAACATCCGCGAGACCATCGCGTTCCCGCTCAACGGCAACGCGCAGGACCTGATGATGGGCGCGCCCACGGTCCTGGAGGAGTCCCGCCTGCGGGAGCTGAACATCGCACTGCGCAAGCCGGTGGAGACGAAGACCTCCGAGCCGGTCGAGAAGTCCGTCAAGCAGCACCAGTAGGAGCTGCCGGTCGGCTGCCGGGCCGCTCGACGACCCGGCAGCCGCACCCGCACGGCCGTACCCGCACGGCCGTACCCGCCGGCCCCGTATACGACGGCGCCCCCGCCCGGGATCCC
>NZ_JBHWJJ010000243.1:0-5993 GCF_042732005.1 Streptomyces sp. NPDC059851
CGCAGCATCCGGCGTACGTCATCTACACCTCCGGCTCCACCGGACGGCCCAAGGGCGTGGTGCCCACGTACGGCGGCCTGCTCAACCTGTTCGCCGACCAGCAGCAGGCGCTCTTCCCACCCCTGATCACGCAACGGCGCCGGCTCCGGGTGGCCCTCACCACGTCGGTCTCGTTCGACGCGTCCTGGAACCAGTTGCTGTGCCTGCTCTGGGGCCACGAGCTGCACGTCCCGGACCACGCGACCTGGACCGACCCGGACGCCTTCGTCGACTACGCCAGGCGCCGTCGCCTCGACTTCATCGAGGCCACCCCGTCGTACCTCCGGGTTCTGGTCGAGCAGGGCCTGTTGGACGATCCGCAGTGGCGTCCGGCGGTGGTCGCGGCGGGTGGGGAGGCCGTCCCGGAACAGTTGTGGGAGCGGCTGCGGGCGGCCGACGGGGTGTCCTGCCTGAACTTCTACGGGCCGTCCGAGTGCACCGTGAACTCGGTGGTCGCGCAGCTGGGGTCGAGCACGCGCCCGGTGATCGGCCGGCCCGTCGGCAACACCCGGTCGTACGTCCTGGACGGCGCGTTGCGGCAGCTGCCCATGGGTGTGGCGGGTGAGCTCTACATCGCCGGTCCGTGCCTGGCGCGGGGCTACCTGAACCGCCCGGGGCTGACCGCCGAGCGCTTCGTGGCCGACCCGTACGGACCGGCCGGCTCGCGGATGTACCGCACCGGCGACCTGGTGCGGTGGGGCCCGGACGGGAACCTGGAGTTCCTCGGCCGCACCGACGACCAGGTCAAGGTACGGGGATTCCGCATCGAACTCGGCGAGATCGAGGCCGTGCTCGTCGAGCACCCACAGGTCGCGCAGGCCGCCGTTCTCGTGCGGACCGAAGAGGACTCCCGGCTGGTCGCCTACGTCGTGCCGGCCCCCGGTGTCACGGTGGCCGCGCCCGCACTGCGCGAACACCTGCGCGAGCAGCTGCCGGAGTACATGGTGCCGTCGGCGTTCGTGACGCTGGACGCGCTGCCGCTGACGCCGAACCGGAAGCTGGACCGACGGGCCCTTCCGGCGCCCGACCAGGCCCCGGTCGCCCCGGGCCGTGCTCCGCGCACCGCGACCGAGCACCTGCTCGCCGGGCTGTTCACCGAGGTGCTCGGAGTGGCCGGGGCCGGGCTGGACGACAGCTTCTTCGACCTCGGCGGGCATTCGCTGCTGGCCACCCGGCTGATCGCCCGGGCACGGTCGTTGCTGGGCGTCGAGCTGGGGCTGGGCGACCTGTTCGACGCGCCGACGGTCGCGGAACTGGCGGCGGTCGTGGACGTCGCGGGCCGGGCACGGCCGGCGCTGGGGCGGCGTGAGCGGCCCGAGGCGGTCCCGCTGTCCTTCGCGCAGCGCCGACTGTGGTTCCTGCACCGCATGGAGGGCCCGAGCGCCACCTACAACATCCCGCTGGCGCTGCGGCTGTCCGGAGACCTGGACGAGAAGGCCCTGGAAGCCGCCCTGGCGGACGTGGTCGAGCGGCACGAGAGCCTGCGCACCGTGTTCCCGATGGTCGACGGCACGCCGTGCCAGCGGGTACTGGACCTCGACGCGGCCCGGCCGCGGCTGCGGGTGACCGAGTCCTGCGGGGGCGACCTGCCGGATCGGCTGGCGGAGGCGGCCCGGCACGGCTTCGAACTCTCCGAGGAGCCGCCGCTGCGCGCCGAGTTGTTCCGGCTGGGCGCCGACGAGCACGTACTGCTGCTGGTCGTGCACCACATCGCCGGCGACGGCTGGTCGACGGGGCCCCTCTCCCGGGACCTGACGACCGCCTACACGGCCCGCTGCGAAGGGGCGAAGCCGGAGTGGTCGCCGCTGCCGGTCCAGTACGCCGACTACGCCCTCTGGCAGCAGGAACTGCTCGGCGAAGGCTCCGACCCGGACAGCTTGCTGAGTGCTCAACTGTCCTACTGGCGCGGGCAGTTGGCGGACTTGCCCGAGCAGGTCGAGCTGCCGTTCGACCGGCCCCGGCCGGCGGCGATGTCCTACCGCGGCGCCCATCTGCCGGCGCGGATCGACGCCGACCTGCACCAGGGCCTGCGCGCGCTCGCCCGGGACGGCGGCGCCAGCCTGTTCATGGTGCTCCAGGCCGGGCTGGCCGCCCTGCTGGGCAAGCTCGGCGCGGGCACCGACGTACCCGTGGGCACGCCGATCGCCGGACGCACCGACGAAGCCGTGGACGACCTGGTCGGCTTCTTCGTCAACACCCTGGTGCTGCGCACCGACCTCTCGGGCGATCCGTCGTTCACCGAACTCCTGGCCCGGGTGCGCGCCGACGCGCTGGCCGCGTACGCGCACCAGGACGTGCCGTTCGAGCACCTCGTGGAGGCACTGAATCCGACCCGGTCGCTGGCGCACCACCCTCTGTTCCAGACCATGCTCGCGTTGCAGAACGCGCCGCTCGGCACGTTCGACCTGCCGCGGCTGCGCGTGGCGACCGACCTGGTGCCCACCGGCACGGCCAAGTGCGACCTGACCTTCATGGTGACCGAACGTCCCGGCGAGGACGGGCTGTCGGTCCTCGTGGAGTACAGCACCGACCTGTTCGACGCGGCCACCGTGGAGGGGATCGTCGAGCGGTGGCTGCGGCTCCTCCGTGCCGTGGTCGCCGACCCCGGCCGGCGGATCGGCCGGGTGGACGTGCTGTCCGCCGAGGAGCTGCGTGCGCTGCTGCTGCCGGCCGGCGCCGGCCGGGGCGGGCGGGCGCCGGAGAGCAGCATCACCGCGCTCTTCGAGCAGCAGGTACGGGCGAACCCGGAGGCGGTCGCCGTCGTGAGCGGCGACGTCGCGTTGACGTACGCGGAGTTGAACGCCCGGGCCAACCGGCTCGCGCACGCCCTGATCGCCCGGGGCGTGGGGCCGGAGCAGCTGGTGGCGCTGGCCCTGCCGCGCTCGGCAGAGCTGGTGGTGGCGGTCCTCGCGGCTCTCAAGGCGGGCGCCGCCTACGTTCCCGTGGACCCGCACTATCCCGCCGCCCGGATCGCCTACCTGCTCCACGACGCCCGGCCGTCGCTACTCGTGACGACGGGCCGGACCGGCGGTCTTCCGCATGCGGACGCGGTGGACCGGCTGCTGCTGGACGCCGCCGACCTGGACGGACTGCCGGACGCCGACCCGGAGGTTCCCCTCCGTCCGGACCACCCCGCCTACGTCATCTACACCTCCGGGTCCACCGGCGACCCCAAGGGCGTGGTGGTCCCGCACCGGAACGTGGTGCGACTGTTCGACACCACCCGGGAGCTGTTCGACTTCTCCGCCGAGGACGTCTGGACCCTCTTCCACTCCTACGCCTTCGACTTCTCCGTGTGGGAGCTGTGGGGCCCGCTGCTGCACGGCGGCCGACTGGTGGTCGTGGACCACGAGACCAGCCGCTCGCCCCACCGGTTCCTGGAGCTCCTCGCCCGTGAGCGGGTGACCGTCCTCAACCAGACGCCGTCCGCCTTCTACCAGCTGATGCAGGCGGACGAGGAAGCGCCGGAGACCGGCCGCTCGCTCGCCCTTCGCACGGTGGTGTTCGGCGGTGAAGCGCTGGAGCACGCCCGGCTGGCGAGCTGGTACGAGCGCCACCCGGACGACGCGCCGCGGCTGGTCAACATGTACGGCATCACCGAGACCACCGTGCACGTGACCCACGCGGCACTCGACCGGTGCGGCACCGCCGCCGGCCGGATCGGCACGGCCCTCCCCGACCTGCGCACGTACGTGCTGGACGTCCACCTGCGGCCGGTGCCGCCGGGCGTGCCCGGCGAACTGTACGTCGCGGGCGCCGGACTGGCCCGCGGCTACCTGAACCGGCCGGGCCTGACCGCCGGCCGCTTCGTAGCCGACCCGTACGGGCCGGCCGGTGCGCGCATGTACCGCAGCGGTGACGTGGTGCGGCGGGGTACGGACGGCAGCCTGCGGTTCGTGGGTCGGGCCGACGACCAGGTGAAGGTGCGGGGGTTCCGGATCGAACCCGGGGAGGTGGAGTCGGCGCTCGCCGTGCACCCGGGCGTCGCCCAGGTCGCCGTCCTGGCACGGCAGGACCGGGCCGACGACACCCGGCTGGTCGCGTACCTGGTGCCCGCCCCGGGTGCCGCCCCACGCCCGGCCGAACTGCGCGAGCACCTGCGGGAGCGGCTGCCGGAGTACATGGTGCCGGCCGCGTTCGTCGTCATGGACGGCCTGCCGCTGACCGCCAACGGCAAGCTGGACCGGCGGGCTCTGCCCGCGCCCGACCTCGCGCCGACGAGCACCGGACGCGCTCCGCGCACGCCGCAGGAGCAGATCCTGTGCGAGCTGTTCGCAGAGGTCCTCGGGGTGGCCGAGGCCGGTGTCGAGGACAGCTTCTTCGACCTGGGCGGGCACTCGCTGCTGGCGACCCGCCTCGCCGCCCGCGTCCGCGCGACCCTGGGGGTGGAGCTGGAGCTGCGCACCCTGTTCGAGACCCCGACCCCCGCCGGCGTGGCCTCCGCCCTGGCGGGTGCCCGCCGGGCGCAGCTCGCACTGGTGCCCCACCCGCGGCCCGAGCGGATCCCGCTGTCGTTCGCGCAGCGGCGGCTCTGGTTCCTGCACCAGCTGGAGGGAGCCGGCGCCGCGAACTACCACATCGCCCTGGCCTGGCGGCTGTCCGGGTCCCTGGACCGGCGGGCCCTGGAGGCCGCCCTGGCGGACGTGGTGGCCCGGCACGAGTCCCTGCGCACCGTCTTCCCGGCGGTGGACGGCGTGCCGTACCAGCAGGTGCTGGACGTCGTGGCGGGCCGCCCGCGGCTGGACGTGGGCCGGACCACCGAGGCCGGGCTGTCGGGCGCGCTGGCGGCCGCGAAGGCCCGTCCGTTCGAGCTGTCGGTCGATCTGCCGTTGCGCGCCGCACTGTTCGAGCTCGCACCCGACGAGCACGTGCTGCAGGTGGTGCTCCACCACATCGCCGGTGACGGCTGGTCGCTGGGACCGCTCGCGCAGGACCTGACCGCCGCCTACGCGGCGCGCTGCCGCGGTGAGGAGCCGCAGTGGGCGGAGCTGCCGGTCCAGTACGCCGACTACACCCTGTGGCAGCACGAGCTGCTCGGCGACGCCGCCGACCACGACAGCCTGTTCGCCCGCCAGTCGGCCTACTGGACCGGGCAGCTGGCCGATCTGCCGGAGCAGCTCCGGCTGCCCGCCGACCGGCCCCGCCCGGCGGTCGCCTCTCACCGGGGCGGCCTCGTGCCCGCAGGACTGGACGCCGACCTGCACCGCGGTCTGCGCGAGCTCGCCCGCGTACACGGGACCAGTCTGTTCATGGTGCTCCAGGCCGGACTGGCGGCGCTGCTGAGCAAGCTCGGAGCGGGCGACGACATCCCGGTCGGTAGCCCGGTCGCCGGCCGGACCGACCAGGCGCTCGACGAGCAGATCGGCTACTTCGTCAACACCCTGGTGTTCCGTACGGACACCTCGGGCGATCCGACGTTCGCCGAGCTGCTGGGCCGGGTGCGGGAGACCGCGCTGGCCGGGTACGCCCACCAGGACCTGCCGTTCGAGTACCTGGTCGAGGCCCTCAACCCGGTGCGGTCGCTGGCGCACCACCCGCTGTTCCAGGTCATGCTGGTGCTGCAGAACGCGCCCCGGGCCGACTTCGCCCCACCGGGACTGCGCGTCGGCAGCATGCCGTTGACGGCGGGCACCGCCAAGCTCGACCTGACCTTCTCGATGGCCGAGCGGCACGCGGAGGACGGCTCCCCGGAGGGGATCGACGGGATCGTCGAGTACACCAGCGACCTGTACGACCCGGCCACCGTCGAGACGATGATCGAGCGGTGGGTGCGGCTGCTCCGTGCGGTGGTCGCAGACCCGCAGCGGCGGCTCAGCCGATTCGGTCTGCTCACCGCCGAGGAGCGCGATGAGTTGATGACGCTGGGTGCCGGCCCCGTGTTCGACGCGCCCGCCGAGAGCCTGCCGGAGGTGTTCCGGGCGCAGGTGCGGGCCACGCCGGACGCGGTCGCGGTG
>NZ_JBHWJJ010000244.1:0-5849 GCF_042732005.1 Streptomyces sp. NPDC059851
ACCCTGGGGCTGGTCCGGCCCTGGGGCGAACGGCTGCCCGCCTGGCTGCCGTTCGCCGGCGGCCGTGTGGTGCCGGTTCGCGCGGCCGTCGTCCCCGCCTTCATCGGCGCCTTCCTGGCTACCGCGCTGGCCGCGTACGTCACCCTGAACTATCTGTTCGCGCTCGTTCCGCCACTGAACGACACCGGCGAGGCCTTCCCCACCAGCGGCCCGGGAGCATGGGCCCTGTGGGCCTGCTACGTCCCCATCCTCGCCTGGGGACCGCTGCTGGCAGTGGTGACGCGGGCCTACCACCTGCGCCGGACCCGTGGCCGGGGCCCGGCTTTCCCGCAAGGCCCGATGACAGACTGTAGGCCAGCTGGCGCGTAGCCGGGGAGATCCAGTGAGCAGGTCCGAGGCCACCCCCGAGTACCTGGTGGCCGCATTCAAGGGGCGCCATCAACAGAGCGGCAGCGAGTTCTTCGGGGGCCTCAACGGCAGTAACGGCGCTGAGAGCTGCCATCAGGCGGTGCTCTGCGTCGTCCGGGATGCTGTCGTCTCCGAGCGCGGGCAGCAGCAACAGGAGTCGGCGGTGTGGATCGGCTGTGCTGCCACCGGGCAGCCCGTTGTCGGCGGCAGAAAACAACTCGGGCCAGGACAGGGCAGGACCCATAAAGTGCCCGTCGTCCTTGGCCAGCAACAGTGCCCGCTCCCAGCTGGGGTGATGCAGGAGATAGTCGACACCCGGGTCGTCCTTCCACGCGCGGTAGACGACGTGGACGAGGTGCCCGGCGGCCAGCGGGATGGTGAAGACGGGCCACTCCGCCCGCTCCCGCAGCTCCCAATGGAACACCTCAGCCGCCTCGTAGTCCGCACCGAAGAGCAACTCTTCCGCGTCCTCATCGTGCGCGCACGAGTACAGGTGGCCAAGCCAGAAGAGAGATTCCTGCAGCAGCACTGGCTGGTGGACGAGAGGGTGACCGTCGTACCGGGGATCTCCATCATGCCGATCATCATGCCGCCTACCCGGCTGCCCCTACATGGTTGGCCCCCGATGCTCCGGAGCCAGGCCACAAGGCCTCGCGTGCGTCATCACATGATGCTGACTACGAAATCCCACGGTGCACCTTGACGGCTTAACTGCATGAGGTGTCTTTCCCGCGCGATAGCCGAGGGGAAGAGGTGTCGTTCATCAGGGCCGGGCCGCGGAGCTCAGGCCAGCTGCGCCTGGAGTCCGGCGAGGGGAGAGCACCGGCCCTTGCCGACCGTGCGCAGCTGCGCCCAGTGGACATCGGGGTGTGCCCGGGGCAGGTCGTCGACGTGGCCGGCGTTCAAGCGCGGGATGTCGACGGCACCGGTCTTGCTCGCGCCGAACTGGACGCGGCCCCAGGAGACAGGTGCGATCCAGCCCAGGCGGCGCCTCCACTCGGAATCGGCCTGGTATACGCCGAGCCGGGCGGCGGCCTGCTCCGGCGGGTTCCCCACTGGAGTCCGGACTCCGCCGACGTTGCAGCGGCGCCGTCCACCGTGCCGCAGGAGGGCGGGCACCGTGCCTGCCGGTTCCCGGGCCGCTGCGCTGGTGGGCCTGCCAGTTGACGACGGTCCCCGGTGCGGTGGCCGCACAGGCTTGCCGGGGTTCGTGGTCTGAACCCGAACCTGCGCGGTCACAGTCCAGATGGAGACGTGAGCGCAACCAGGATGCCCGTCGTGAGGAAGAGCACCACTCCTCCGTGCATGGCTGTGGCGATGGAGGCCTGGACCTTGCCGACCCTGCTCAGTGGCCTGCGACGCCGGGCAACGGCCGAGCACGACACCCACAGTCCCGGCACGCCGACGGCGAAGCCGCCGAGGACCAAGGGCACTACCAGCCAGCCCCAATCCGCCTGAGCTGCCAGCACCCAGGAGAGCACGATGAGCGCCTGGGCGAGGTGCAGCCGGCGTGCGCGGGATAGCGGACTGTGGGGGACCGTGGTCAGCGGGGGCCGAGTCGGTCGTGGCGGTACGAAGGCTGGCTGTTGCGCCGACCCCGTGGGGGCGGGCCCCTGCAGCGCGGCGCGCATGGATGCGGCGTCCGGGTAGCGCTGGGCCGGGTCCTTCGCCAGGGCGTGGGCCACTACGGCTTCCACCGCTGGACTGGCTGCGATGCCCATGGAGGCGAGGGTGGGCGGGGGAGCGGTGAGGTGTAGGTAACCGATCGCATAGCCGGAGTCCGCCTCGAACGGCAGCCGCCCGGTGATCATCTGGAACAGCATCACACCGACCGAGTAAAGATCGGACCGGCCGTCGATGTCCGGGCGGCCCAGCACCTGCTCGGGCGACATGAAGTACGGGGTGCCGACCAGCAGACCGGTTCGCGTGAGGGCGGTCCCGGCCCCTTCGGCGGCCCGCGCGATGCCGAAGTCCGCCACCTTGGCCGTCCCGTCCGCCGCCAGCAGCACGTTCCCCGGCTTGATATCGCGGTGGACCAGCCCGTGCGCGTGGGCGATGGCGAGCCCGGCCAGCACCTGCGAGGTGAGGCCGAAAGCCTGCGCCACCGGCAGGGGGCGCCCTGCGCCGAGCAGATCGGCGAGGCTGCGGCCTTGGAGGAGTTCCATCACGATGTACGGGACGGGCTCGTCCCCCATGTCGTGGACGGCCACCACGTGCGGATGGTTGAGGGCGGCCATGGCCTGCGCCTCGCGCCGGAACCGGGCCGGATACCCGTCGTCGAACGACAGTCCGGGCCGCATCGCCTTGAGGGCGACCATCCGGGCCAACTTCGTGTCGCAGGCTCGGAAGACGTCGGCCATGCCGCCGCTGCCGAGCTTCTCCTCGATCCGGTAGCGGCCACCGGCCAGCAGCGATCCCGGTCCTAATGTGTCCCCCACGGGGCCGAGCATGGCACACTTCGCCCGCGCGCAGGCGAAGTTCGGTAACCCTCTGCTGCGCTCCTCCTTGGCCCGCCCCCACCAACGATCAACCCCGGACGGCCCCAGGCCCGCCCGGGGGCGCGCCCGATGTCAGACTGCCCAGAAGTTTTTCTCAGGCGCTGGAGCCCATCACCTGGCACTCTCTCCGCGGCCCGTCCCGCAGTCAGCCAGCTGCTGCGCTTCCGGGACGAGACGGAGGAGGGAGCAGGACTGCCGGGGGCCTCGCACACAACCTGTCCTCCGCATTCCGTCCGAGGAGAGCTGAGGCCGCGCGTCCATCTTGCCCGCCGCGGCACCCACCCTCGCGGGACGGGCTCATGATTCCTCGGCCACGGTGTCTCCGGAGGCCAGGTCGCTCTTTACGTAGTCGCAGCTCAGCGGCCTGCGACGGTTCTTTCGGTCCCGTCAGGGAGCCTGGCATTGTTCACCGTTCAACCTGTATGTTGAGCGTCGCCAGCTCCCGGCATTGGTGTGAGACCCCCACTTCACCACGCCGAGTGGGGCTCCCCCTTTTCTCTTGCCACAGGAACGTTGCATGACTGTCCCCACCCCTGCGCCCGGCTACCCCCAGCAGCCCGACGGCGCTTCAGCGCCCGCCGCCGCTGAGGCCGCGTACCCCCTGCCTCCGCAGCCGGAAACTGATCCCGGCAAGGCCGGCGGTCAGCTCAACGCCGAGCAGAAGACCCTCCTCGGGTGCGGTGGCATGGTCGCACTCTTCCTCATCGTCGCCATGGTCGCCGCGGCTGTGTCGCCCTCAGAGGCAAAACCCGCCGAGTCGAAGCCTGCGCCCACCGTCACAGTGACTGCCACCGCAACCGTCACGGCCACCGCCGCCCCGCCCGTGGCGGCCAAGGCGCCCGAGCCGGCACCCACGCAGGAATCTGCGCCGCAAACCGCGCTGGTCCCGGACATGACCGGAAAGTCCGGCGACCTACTCATAGACGCGCTCAAGACAGCAGGCTTCAGCGACGGGTACAAAGCCACGTCCTTCCACGACCTCAGCGGCAAGGGCCGCACCGTGCTGCTCCTGTCGAACTGGCAGATCTGCGACCAGGACCCCAAGAACAAGACCATCGCGGTCACCGACAAGATCTCAGTCGGTGTCGTCAAGTTCGGCGAAAGCTGCCCCTGACAAAACTCACGCGTGACCGAGCAGTAACCGGTGGCCGGCCCCGCACCTGGGCCCGAGACGGCCCTGGTGGAAACGGTCGGTCGGGGATCAGTAGCTGTATGGACTCCATCGGCCGAACCGGGCGAGCAGCGCGCGAGTCTGGTCAGGACTCAAGCCCAGGGCGGCGACGCTTCGAGGTCCTGGCCCCCAGGGAGTCGTGGGCTGGCGGTGCATCCGACTCGGCCGGCGAGGACTTTCAGGCGGCGCATCGCCTTCACCGCGCCACCGGCGACTTCCCTTCCGGGACGCAGCCGGGCGAACACTGGCCCGCTACACCGTAGCGCTGACGGCGCGCCTCGTTGAGTCGAGCCGATCAGCGCCCGCGGTGCTCTTCCGGTGGATCATGCTCGGGTCGCAGACCGAGCATGTCCAGCAGCACTCTCAGGTCCGCGGGCCCGGTGGCGCGGGAAGCCACAGCGCGGCGCGCGGCGGCCCGGTCCACCGAGCCCGCCCCGGCCAGCAGTGCCGACTCGAAGCCGGCGAAGGGATCCTCCATCCCACCGATGCCACCACAGCCAGAGCGAACCCGCAGCCCCGGCTGCTCCGCCCCCCTTGCACTCCGGCACGAGGACGTTGCGGCGAGGGAGACGCTTGTCGGCGCCATGCCGCGCACCGTCGACCAGATGGCCGACACTGCAGCCACATCTGCGACGTTCGAATGCTCATATCGTGCGCCTACCCGCCCGACGCCCAGCGAAAGGTACGCGGGCCGCTGTCAGCCGCTCTGCCGGGCGGGAGCGGATGGACGGCTTCGACCTCGCAACCCTAAATGAGGCGCACGGCACCACCGGACACCACACTTGCATCCGGCGGACTCACGTACGCAACTGCGACTCCGAGCGTCCTGCCTTCGCCTCACAAGAGCGCAGACAGCCAGGAGCTGGAGCTTGCGACTATGGCCCAGGACTCCGATACGTACGGGCCGGGCCGGGCCGGGCCAGTCGGGGGCTCGCGCGGGCGATCGAGCGGGGCATCATCGCCAGGTCCGAGATCGAAGTACAAGATCCACAGGCGGCAGACCGGGCGGCAGGTCAGGCGTCCGGGTTCTTGCCCGTGGCAGCGGTGGTGATTCGCTGAACCTGCATCGACGCGAATGAGTGCAGGTCACGGTCCGTGGGCAGGCTGGTTCCGATCACGAAGGCCACGACGGTACCGACACCCAGCGCCGCGTTGGTTTGCTTCTCCTTCGCGTAGGCATCGGTCTCGTCGGCGCCCACGTCGATGGTCAGCGGCTTGAGCGTGTCTGCCTTCGTTCCCTCGCGGGTGTCGGCGACCAGCGTCTTCATGCCCGCCTTGGCGTTCTCGACGGAGTCATAGGCGAGGAGTTCGAACTTCACGTCCGTGTCGTACGTTTGCGAGTACTGGGTGTTCGCCATCGCAGTGAGCCCGGCGCAGCTGAAGCGGGCCGCCAGCTGGCACTGCTTCTGGGCCTCGCTGCCGTTGATGACGCGAGGTTGGCGCCCCTTCCAGCCCTCGGGTGCGGCAAGCTTGCTGGGGATGGCCTGGGCGAGCTGGGACGGGTTGAGCGGCGCGATGGGGGCGCTTGCGCCAGCGCTGCCGCTGTCCTTGTCCCCGCCGTCGCTGTTGCCGTCGCTCGAGCAGCCGGCCAAGGCCAGTATCAGTGCGAGACCTGCGGCCGTACCGCGTGCCTTCTTGAGCATCGTTGCTTCCACCCCGTTCGCGGCCTAACTTACTGTAGTGCTTGGTCAGGTTGGTTCGCGGGTGGCGTGTCTGGCTGATGGCCTGTGTCGTTGATCGGGTGTGATGGCTGAGGAGTTGGCTGCGGTCCG
>NZ_JBHWJJ010000245.1:0-5842 GCF_042732005.1 Streptomyces sp. NPDC059851
GGGTCTGCGGAAGCACCCCGTGCCGCATCGCCATGATCATCTTGATCAGGCCGGCGACACCGGCAGCCGCCTGCGTGTGCCCGATGTTCGACTTGATCGAGCCCAGCAGCAACGGACGGCCCTCGGGCCGCTCCTGGCCGTACGTGGCCAACAGGGCCTGCGCCTCGATCGGGTCACCCAGCCGCGTACCCGTGCCGTGGGCTTCCACCGCGTCCACGTCGGCAGCCGACAGGCCCGCACTCGCCAGCGCTTCACGGATCACTCGCTGCTGCGAGGGACCGTTGGGGGCGGTGAGGCCGTTGCTCGCACCGTCCTGGTTGATCGCCGAGCCGCGCACGACCGCCAGAACCGGGTGGCCGTTGCGTACGGCGTCCGACTGCCGCTCGACGAGCAGCATGCCCGCGCCCTCGGCCCAGCCCGTGCCGTCCGCACCCTCCGCGAACGACTTGCAGCGACCGTCCACTGCGAGCCCGCGCTGGCGGCTGAAGTCGATGAACGTCTCCGGGGTCGCCATGACCGCGACACCACCGGCGAGGGCCATGTCGCACTCGCCGTTGCGCAGTGCCTGGATCGCCCAGTGCAGGGCGACCAGCGACGACGAGCACGCCGTGTCGACCGTGACCGCCGGCCCCTCCAGACCAAAGGCGTACGAGACACGGCCGGAGGCGATGCTGCCGGAGTTGCCGGTGCCGAGGTAGCCCTCGACGCCCTCGGGCAGCTCCTCGCCGTTTCCGTAGCCGGTCGCGTAGTCGTGGTACATCACGCCGGCGAAGACCCCGGTACGGCTGCCCCGCATCGTCGTCGGGTCGATGCCGGCCCGCTCGAACGCCTCCCACGAGGTCTCCAGCAGCAGCCGCTGCTGCGGGTCCATGGCGAGGGCCTCTCGCGGCGAGATCCCGAAGAACGCCGGGTCGAACTCGGCCGCGTCGAGCAGGAACCCACCCTCACGCGTGTACGAGGTCCCCACGTGGTCCGGGTCCGGGTGGTACAGGGCCTCCACGTCCCAGCCGCGGTCGGCCGGGAAGGCGGTGATGCCATCGCCGCCCGTGGCGACGAGCTGCCACAGGTCCTCGGGCGTACGGACCCCGCCGGGGAAGCGGCAGCCCATACCGACGATCACGATCGGATCGTCCGCGACCTCCGCGGCAGCCCGCACCGGTGTCCGTGCACCCGGCGCCGTGCCCGCGTGGTCACCGGACCCGCCGGTCACCCCCAGCTCGGCCAGCAGGTGCCGGGCCAGCGCGGCCGGGGTCGGGTAATCGAAGATCAGGGTCGGGGGCAGCCGCAGCCCCGTCTCCGCCTTCAGCACGTTCCGCAGTTCGACGGCGGTGAGGGAGTCGAAGCCGAGGTCCCGGAAGGCACGCTCGGCGTCGACCGCCTCCGCACCGGTGTGGCCGAGCACGGCCGCGACCCGACCGCACACCAGGTCCAGCAGCACGCCCTCCTGCTCTGCCACCGGCAGACCCCCGAGGCGGGCCGCGAGCGGCGAACCGGCCTCCGCGCCGACGACGCCGCGCCGCTCCACCGTGCGGCGCGCGGGCACCCGTACCAAGGCCCGCAGCAGGGCCGGGGTCGAGCCCGCGGACACCGCCTGGGCGCGCAGCACGGCGACGTCGAGGTGCATCGGCAGGAGCACCGCCGCGTCCACCGTCATCGCCGTGTCGAAGAGGGCCAAGCCCTCATCGGTGGCGAGAGCGGCCACGCCCTCCCGGGCGAGGCGACGCAGGTTGGCGTCATCGAGGGTCGCGGCCATGCCGCCACCGTCGACACCCGCCTGCGGGGCCCACAGGCCCCAGGCGAGCGAGGTCGCCGGCAGGCCCGCGGCACGCCGCTGTTCGGCCAGCGCCTCAAGGAAGGCGTTCGCGGCGGCGTAGTTCGCCTGCCCGGCAGCGCCGAACGCGGCGGCAGCGCCCGAGAAGAGTACGAACGCCGACAAGTCGAGATCGCGGGTGAGCTCGTGCAGGTTCCATGCCGCGTCGACCTTCGGACGCAGTACGGTCGCCACCCGCTCCGGGGTCAGCGAGGCCAGGACGCCGTCGTCCAGCACACCCGCCGTGTGGACCACGGCGGTCAGCGGATGCGCGGCCGGTACGGACGCCAGCAGCCTCGCCAGCGCCTCCCGGTCCGCGGCATCGCAGGCGACGAGGTCGACGTGTGCGCCCAACTGCTCCAGTTCCGCGACCAGTTCGGCAGCACCCGCGGCAGCCGTACCGCGCCGGCTGGTGAGCAGCAGCCGCTGCACCCCGTACGCCGCCACCAGGTGCCGGGCGAAGAGCCGGCCCAGACCACCGGTCGCACCGGTGACCAGCACAGTGCCGGTCCCGGCCCGGCCGCCCAGCACCGCAGCCGACGCCTCGGCCGCGCTGTCCGAGGACGGGACGCGCACCAGGCGCGCGGCGCTCAGCGCGCCGCCGCGGATCGCCAGCTCCGGCTCCCCGGCCGCCAGCGCGGCGGGAAGGGCCGCCGGGGAAGCCTGATCCTGATCCAGGTCGATCATGACCAGCTGGCCGGGGTTCTCCGACTGCGCGGAGCGCAGCAGACCGCGCACCGCGCTGCCCGCCAGGTCCCGCACACCCTCACCGGGCTCGACGGCCACCGCACCCGACGTCAGCCACACCAGACGCGTCTGCGCGAACCGCTCGTCCGCCAGCCACTCCTGCACGACGGCCAGCGCCGCGTTCACCGCCGCGTGGACGGCGTCCGCCCTGTCACCCGTCGGGGTGTCGTCGGCGGCCGGGAGGACGAACACCGCGTCCGGAGCCGGTTCGCCGCCCGCGAGTGCCGCACCGAGCTCGGTCAGGTCGGCGTACTCGGCGATCTGGGCACCCGTACCGGCCAGGCCGATCCCGTCGCGGCCGAGCACGGCCCACCGGAGGTCTGCAGCGGCCGGGGCGGCCGCCGCTGCGGGCACGTCCACCCACTTCACGCGGAACAGCGACTCGAGGTGACCGGCACCGGCCACCTGAACCTGGGCCGCGGAGGCCGGGCGGAGCATCAGCGACCCCACGGCCGCCACCGGCCGCCCGGTCTCGTCCGCGACCAGCAGCGCCAGGGTGCGTGCGTCGTCGGAGGAAGCCGGGGTCAGACGCATCCGGAGAGCGGAGGCACCCACCGCGTACAGGGAGACGCCCGCCCAGGAGAAGGGCAGCATGGCGCCCGGACCGTCCTGGTCCGTGTGCTCACCGTGTCCGATGGCGTGCAGACCGGCGTCGAGGAGTGCCGGGTGGAGCCCGAACCGCGCGGCGTCACCGTGACCCTCCTCCGGCAGCACGACCTCCGTGAACAGTTCGCCGCCGCGGCGCCAGGCCGCCTTCAGGCCCTGGAACAGCGGCCCGTAGGCCATGCCGTCGCCGGCGAGTTCCTGGTACAGGCCGTCGATGTCGACCGGCTCAGCGCCGGCCGGCGGCCAGGCGGCGGCCAGCTCGCCGAACTCCAGCTCGGCCTCCGGCCGGGCACCGGCTGCGAGCACACCGGACCCGTGGCGGGTCCACGGCTCCTCGGCCGGCGCGTCCTGGCGGCGCGAGTACACCGCGAACGGCCGGCTGCCGGAGGCCGCAGGTGCCTCGACGACCAGCTGGAGCTGCACGCCGCCCCGCTCCGGCAGGACGAGCGGCGCCTCCAGCGTCAGCTCCTCCACCACATCGCACCCGACCTGGTCCCCGGCCCGCACGGCAAGGTCCACGAAGGCGGTACCGGGCAGCAGGACGCTGCCGTGGATGATGTGGTCGGCGAGCCACGGCTGCGTGTCGAGCGACAGCCGGCCGGCGAGCAGCACGCCCTCCGTGTCGGCGAGCGCCACCGCCGCGCCGAGCAGCGGGTGCGCGGCATCGCCCAGACCGATGGACTCCGGGTCCCCGGCGACGTACGCCGCCGCACTCGGCCAGAACCGCTGCCGCTGGAACGCGTACGTCGGAAGATCCACCCGCCGGGCACCCGTACCCGCGAAATACGCTGCCCAGTCGACGGCCACACCCTGGACGTGAACCCGGGCGAGGGCGGTGATGATCGTCCCGGTCTCGTCGCGGTCCTTGCGGAGCACGGGTAGGAAGACCATGCCGTCGGTGTCGCCGGCCGTGCAGCCCTGGGCCAGCGCGGACAGGGTCCCGTCCGGGCCGAGCTCGATGTACGCGGTCACGCCGGCGGCTTCCAGCGTGCGTACGCCGTCCAGGAAGCGCACGGCCTCACGGACGTGCCGCACCCAGAACTCGGCCGAGCCCATCTCGTCGGTGACGACGGCACCCGTCAGGCACGACACGACCGGGATGGCGGGGGCCGCGAACGCCAGCCCCGCCACGACCTCGCGGAAGTCGTGCAGCATGCCGTCCATGTGCGGCGAGTGGAACGCGCGGCTGACCGTCAGGCGCTTGGTCTTCCGGCCCTGGGCCTGGAAGGTCCCGGCGATGGCGACGGCCGCGTCCTCATCGCCGGCGATGACGACGGCCTGCGGGCCGTTGATCGCGGCGATGCTCACCCGGTCGGTCCCGGCGAGCAGCGGCAGGACCTCGTCCTCCGACGCCTGGACGGCGATCATCACACCACCGGCCGGGAGGGCCTGCATCAGCCGGCCGCGGGCCGCGACCAGGACGCACGCGTCGTCCAGGGACAGCACACCCGCCACATGTGCGGCCGCGATCTCACCGATGGAGTGGCCGGTGAGGTAGTCCGGCCGCAGGCCCCAGCTCTCGACGAGCCGGAACAGCGCCACCTCGACGGCGAAGAGCGCCGGCTGTGTGTACTCCGTCCGGTCCAGCACCGCCGCATCCGAACCGAACAGCACGTCCCTCAGCGGAAGTTCGAGGTGGGCGTCCATGCGGGCGCAGACGGCGTCGAGCGCGTCGGCGTACACCGGGAAGGCGTCGTACAGCTCGCGCCCCATGCCGAGGCGCTGGCTGCCCTGGCCCGTGAACAGGAAGGCCGAGGAGCCGCTGCCGGCCACGGTTCCACGCACCACGCCGGCCGCCTGCTCACCGGCAGCGACCTCGGTGAGGGAAGCCAGGAACTCGTCCCGCTCTCCTGCGACGACAACGGCACGGCGTTCGAGGGCCGACCGGGAGGTGGCCAGGGAGTAGGCCACGTCGGCGGGTTCGAGCGTCTCGTCCGCGGCGATCCGCGCTGCGAGGCGCTCGGCTTGGGCCTGCAGGGCGGTGTCGGTCTTCGCGGACAGCACCCAGGGCAGGGCACCGGGTCGCTGCTGCGGGAAGTCGGCCGTCTGGGCTTCGTCGGCGACCGGAGCCTGCTCGATGATCGTGTGGGCGTTGGTGCCGCTGAAGCCAAAGGAGGAGATACCGGCCCGGCGCGGGCGGCCGGTCTCCGGCCACGTCCGCTGCTCGGTCAGGAGCTCGATGTCGCCGGCGGCCCAGTCGACGTGCGGGGTGGGCTCGTCCACGTGCAGGGTCTGCGGCAGCACCCCGTGCTGCATCGCCAGCACCATCTTCATCACACCGGCGACACCGGCCGCGGCCTGCGTGTGTCCGATGTTCGACTTGATGGACCCGAGGAGCAGCGGCTCCTCGGCCGGGCGGTCCTGGCCGTAGGTGGCGAGCAGCGCCTGCGCCTCGATCGGGTCGCCGAGGCGGGTGCCGGTGCCGTGTGCCTCCACCGCGTCGACCTCGGCGGCCGCCAGGCCGGCGTTCGCGAGGGCGGCACGGATCACGCGCTGCTGCGACGGCCCGTTCGGGGCGGTCAGGCCGTTGCTGGCACCGTCCTGGTTGATCGCCGAACCGCGAATGAGCGCGAGGACCGGGTGGCCGTTGCGGCGGGCGTCGGACAGCCGCTCGACGAGCAGCATGCCCACGCCCTCGCCCCAGCCAGTGCCGTCCGCCGAGGCGGCGAAGGCCTTGAT
>NZ_JBHWJJ010000246.1:0-5780 GCF_042732005.1 Streptomyces sp. NPDC059851
ACTCCGGCGGCTTCCAGGGCGCGGACGCCGTCGAGGAAGCGGACGGCCTCCCGGACGTGCCGCACCCAGAAGTCGGCCGAGCCCATCTCCTCGTCCGCAAGGGCGCCGGTCAGGTTGGACACGAGCGGGATGCGGGGGGACGCGTACGTGAGCCCCTCGGCCACCTTGCGGAAGTCGGCCAGCATGGCGTCCATGTGCGGGGAGTGGAAGGCGTGGCTGACCGTCAGGCGCTTGGTCTTGCGGCCCTCTGTCTCGAAGGCCTCCGCGATGGCGGCCGCCGCGTCGGCGTCGCCGGCCACGACCACCGACTGCGGGCCGTTGACGGCGGCGATGCTCACCCCGTCGGTCAGCAGCGGCGTGACCTCGTCCTCCGACGCCCGGACCGCGATCATCACGCCACCGGTCGGCAGCGCCTGCATCAACCGGCCCCGGGCGGCGACCAGCTGACAGGCGTCGGCGAGCGAGAACACGCCCGCCACGTGGGCGGCGGCGATCTCGCCGATGGAGTGGCCGGACAGGACGTCCGGCCTCACGTCCCAGGACTCCAGCAGCCGGAACAGCGCCACCTCGACCGCGAACAGCGCCGGCTGGGTGTACTCCGTCCGGTCGAGCACGGCCGCGTCGTCACCGAACAGCACGTCCTTCAGCGGGATTTCGAGCCGAGGATCGAGTTCCGCACACACCGCCTCCAGGGCGTCCGCGAACACCGGCTGGGTGTCGTAGAGCTCCCGGCCGGCGCCGAGGCGCTGGCTGCCCTGGCCCGTGAACAGGAAGGCGAGCTTGCCGGCCCCGGCGGCGCCCACGGTGTCTCGGGTGACCCCGGCAGCGGTCGGGTGGCCGTCCGCGAGCGCGGCCAGGCCGTGCAGCAGCTCGTCCCGGCCCCCGGCCACGACCACCGCGCGGTGGTCGAAGGAGGCGCGGCGGGTGGCCAGCGAGTAGGCCACGTCCGCGGTTCCGGCCGCCTCGGGCGCACCCTCCAGGTGGGTCCGCAGGCGGGCGGCCTGGCCGCGCAGCGCGTCCGCCGACTTCGCGGACAGCACGTACGGCAGGACGGGCAGCACGGGCAGGTCGGGAACCGCACGGTCGTCGGGCGCGGTCGGGGTGAGGTCCTCCGGGGCCTGCTCGATGATCGTGTGGGCGTTGGTTCCGCTGATGCCGAAGGAGGAGACACCGGCGCGGCGCGGGCGGCCGGTCTCCGGCCACGGCACGGGCTCGGTCAGCAGGGAGACGGCGCCGTCCTCCCAGTCCACGTGCGGGGTCGGCTCGTCCACGTGCAGCGTCTTCGGCAGTACGCCGTGCCGCATCGCCATGATCATCTTGATGATGCCGGCCACACCGGCCGCGGCCTGCGTGTGGCCCATGTTCGACTTGATCGAGCCCAGCCACAGCGGCTCGTCCGCCGCGCGCTCCCGGCCGTAAGTGGTCAGCAGGGCCTGTGCCTCGATCGGGTCGCCGAGCGTGGTGCCCGTGCCGTGCGCCTCGACCGCGTCGATCATGTCGCTGGTCAGGGCGGCGGAGGCGAGGGCCTGCCGGATGACGCGCTGCTGGGACGGCCCGTTCGGGGCTGTCAGGCCGTTGCTGGCGCCGTCCTGGTTGATCGCCGAGCCGCGGACCACGGCCAGCACGGGGTGACCGTTGCGGCGGGCGTCCGACAGGCGCTCGACGAGGAGCATGCCCGCGCCCTCGGCCCAGCTTGTTCCGTCGGCAGCCGCCGCGAAGGACTTGATGCGGCCGTCGGCGGCCAGACCGCGCTGGCGGCTGAACTCGGTGAAGGTGCCCGGCGTCGACATGACGGTCACACCGCCGGCCAGCGCCATGGTGCACTCGCCGTTGCGCAGCGCCTGGATCGCCCAGTGCAGGGCGACGAGGGAGGACGAGCACGCCGTGTCGACGGTGACGGCCGGGCCCTCCAGCCCGAAGGCGTACGAGACGCGGCCCGAGGCGATGCTGCCGGAGTTGCCGGTGCCGAGGTAGCCCTCGACGCCGTCCGGTACGGAGGTGATCCGGGTGGCGTAGTCGTGGTACATGATGCCCGCGAAGACGCCGGTCCGGCTGCCGCGCACGGTGGCGGGGTCGATGCCGGCCCGTTCGAAGGCCTCCCAGGAGGTCTCCAGCAGCAGGCGCTGCTGCGGGTCCATGGCCACGGCCTCGCGCGGCGAGATCCCGAAGAACGCCGGGTCGAAGCGTCCCGCGTCGTGCAGGAAGCCGCCGGAGCGGGTGTAGCTGGTGCCCTTGCCGTCCGGGTCCGGGTCGAACAGCGACTCCAGGTCCCAGCCGCGGCCCTGCGGGAACTCCGAGATCGCGTCGATGCCGCCCGCCACGAGGCGCCACAGGTCCTCAGGGGTCTCGACCCCGCCGGGGTAGCGGCAGCTCATGCCGACGATCGCGATCGGGTCGTCGTGCAGTGCGCCCCCCGGGGCGACGGACGGCATCGGGGACCCGGTGGTGACGTGCTCGTCCCGGGACGGGCCCAGGACCTCGGCCATCAGGTACGCGGCGAGGGCGCTCGGTGTCGGGTAGTCGAAGACGAGCGTGGCGGGCAGCCGTTCGCCGGTGGCGGCGCCGAGCCGGTTGCGCAGCTCGACGGAGGTCAGGGAGTCGAAACCGAGCTCCTTGAACGCACGGTCGGCCGGTACCTCGTCGGTGGAGGCGTGGCCAAGTACGGCGGCCACCTCCGCCCGGACCGTGTCCAGCAGAGCCGCCTCCCGCTCCCCGGCGGGAAGCGCGGCCAGCCGCGTACGGAGCGCGGAGCCCACGGCCGTGGCGCCCTGGCCCGCGGCGGCCCGGCGGGCCGGTACCCGGACCAGGCCGCGCAGCAGGTCGGGGACCGTGCCGGTACGGGCCCGGGCGCGCAGGGCGGCCAGGTCGAGCGGGAGCGGGACGAGCAGCGGGTCGGCGGTGCGCCGGACCGCGTCGAAGAGGGCGAGGCCGGTCCCGGGGGTGAGGGCGCCGATGCCGCCACGGTTGATGCGCTCGCGGTCGCCGTCGGTCAGCCCGCCACCCATGCCGCCGGTGCCCGTCCACAGGCCCCAGGCGAGCGAGGTGGCGACGAGGCCGTCCGCCCGGCGGTGGGCGGCGAGGGCGTCGAGGAAGGTGTTGGCCGCCGCGTAGTTGCCCTGGCCCGCACCGCCGAACACACCGGCTGCGGAGGAGAACAGGACGAACGCGGCCAGGTCCAGGTCGCGGGTCAGCTCGTGCAGGTTCCAGGCCGCGTCCACCTTGGGACGCAGCACCGCGGAGAGCCGCTCGGGGGTCAGGGACCCGATGACACCGTCGTCCAGGAGGCCGGCGGTGTGCACGACCGCGGTCAGCGGGTGTTCCGTCGGGATGCCGGCCAGTACGGCCGCCAGCGCCTCCCGGTCGGCCACGTCGCAGGCGGCCCAGGCCACGTCGGCGCCCAGGCCGGTGAGCGCGGCCGTGAGCTCCGGAGCCTCACCGCGGCGGGACACCAGCAGCAGGTGCCGTACGCCGTGCTCGGTGACCAGGTGCCGTGCGAACAGCCCGCCCAGCGAGCCGCTCGCACCCGTCACCAGCACCGTGCCGTCCGGGTCCCACGCGGTGGCCCGGTCGGCGGCCGCGATCGCGGTGCGGGCCAGCCTCGGCACCAGCACGGAGCCGTCGCGTACCGCCACCTCGGATTCGCCCGTACCGAGCGCCGTCGAGAGCGCCTCGGCCACATCGGCGTCGGTCGCGTCGGCGTCGACGTCCACCAGCACCAGGCGGTCCGGGTTCTCGGACTGCGCCGACCGCACCAGACCCCGCACG
Source organism: Streptomyces sp. NPDC059851 (assembly GCF_042732005.1). Classification (NCBI taxonomy): domain Bacteria; kingdom Bacillati; phylum Actinomycetota; class Actinomycetes; order Kitasatosporales; family Streptomycetaceae; genus Streptomyces; species Streptomyces sp. NPDC059851. The sequence goes on from NZ_JBHWJJ010000246.1 coordinate 3,766, forward strand.
CTCGCGTGCGCCAGGTCCGCCACGCCCTCGCCCGGTACGGCCTCCACGGCGCCCCGGGTCAGGAACACCAGGCGGGCGTCCGTGGAACGCTCGTCCGCCGCCCGGTCCTGGAGCAGCCGGAGCACCCGGGCGGTCTCCGTGTGCGCCGCGGCGACCGGGTCCGCGCCGGCGGGCGTCGTGCACGGCACGACGAGGGCGGCCGCGGACTCACCGGGCTCGCCGGGCTCGCCGGGCTCGTCCAGCATCCGCCAGTCCTCGAAGGAGCCGCCGGCGGCGACCTCCGTCCACTCCACCCGGAACAGGGCGTCGCGGGTGGCGTCCGGTGCCGTGGCGAGCTGGTCGCGGTTCACGGCGCGCAGGGCCAGTCCGGCCACGGAGGCGACCGGCGCACCGGTGGCGTCGGCGATGGTCAGGGCCACCTCGCCGTTGCGGGCAGTGGTCAGCCGCACCCGGAGCTCGGCGGCTCCGACCGCGTGCAGGGACACGCCGGACCAGGAGAACGGGAGCCGTCCTTCGCCGGCACCGGCATCCGCGGCGCCCAGTCCCAGCGCGTGCAGGGCCGCGTCGAGGAGGGCCGGGTGCAGGCCGAAGCGTGCGGCGTCGGCCGCGGCGCCCTCGGGCAGGGCGACCTCGGCGTAGTACGCGTCCTGGTGGCGCCAGGCGGCGCGCAGGCCGCGGAAGACCGGCCCGTAGCCGAAGCCGGAGTCCGCGAGGCCTTCGTACAGGCCGTCCACGGGGACGGGCTCCGCCCCGACCGGCGGCCACTCGGTGAGGGGCTGCGGGGTCCTGCCGGTGCCGGGCGCGAGGACACCGGCGGCGTGCCGCGTCCACGGCGTGTCCGGGTCCGCGCCTTCGGGCCGGGAGTGCAGGGTCAGGCTGCGCCGGCCGCCCTCCCGGGCGGCGGCGCCGACGGAGAGCCGGAGCTGGACGCCGCCCTGCTCGGGCAGCACCAGCGGCGCCTCCAGGGTGAGTTCGTCGACCAGCTCGCAGCCGAGGTGCGTTCCGGCCCGGAGGGCGAGTTCGACGAAGGCCGTACCCGGCAGCAGCGCGGAGCCCAGCACACGGTGGTCCCCGAGCCAGGGCTGGCCGGCCAGCGACAGCCGTCCGGTGAAGACGTGGCCGTCCGAGTCGGGCAGCTGGACCTCGGCGCCGAGCAGCGGGTGGTCGGCGGTGCCGAGACCGGCGGCGGTGACGTCGCCGTCCGCGCGGCCGGCATCGAGCCAGTAGGGGGCGCGCTGGAAGGCGTAGGTGGGCAGGTCGACGCGACGGGCCCCGAGCGGGGCGGTGACGGCCTGCCAGTCGACGAAGGCGCCGCGGATCCGGGCGGTGGACAGGGCGGTGAGCAGGGCCTCGGACTCGGGGCGTCCGGCGCGCAGGGCGGCGGCGAACGCGGCGGAGCCGGTGTCATCGGTCAGACAGGCCTGGGCCATCGCGGAGAGGACGCCGTCGGGGCCGAGCTCGACGTACGTCGTGACGCCGGCGGCTTCGAGGGCGCGGACGCCGTCGAGGAACCGCACGGCCTCGCGGACGTGCCGGACCCAGAAGTCGGCCGAGCCCATCTCGTCGGTGACGACGCAGCCGGTCAGGTTGGAGACGACCGGGATGCGCGGGGCGGCGTACGCGAGCCCCTCGGCCACGCGCCGGAAATCCTGCAGCATGCCGTCCATGTGCGGGGAGTGGAAGGCGTGGCTGACCGTCAGCCGCTTGGTCTTGCGGCCGGGGAAGGCGCCCGCGACGGCGCCCGCCGCGTCCTCGTCGCCCGCGACGACGACGGACCGCGGGCCGTTGACGGCCGCGATGCTCACGCGGTCCGTCAGCAGCGGCAGGGCCTCGTCCTCCGAGGCTTCCACCGCGATCATCACGCCACCGGTGGGCAGGGCCTGCATGAGGCGGCCCCGGGCGGCGACCAGGGTGCACGCGTCGTCCAGCGAGAGGACCCCGGCCACGTGCGCGGCCGCGATCTCGCCGATCGAGTGACCGGACAGGAAGTCCGGCCGCACGCCCCACGACTCGAC
>NZ_JBHWJJ010000247.1:0-5661 GCF_042732005.1 Streptomyces sp. NPDC059851
GATCCGGTCCGGTCGGTCAGGCAGGCCTGCGCGAGCGCGGACAGCACCCCGTCGGGACCGAGTTCGAGGTAGGTGGTGACGCCGGCGGCTTCGAGGGCGCGGACACCGTCGAGGAAACGGACGGCCTCGCGGACGTGCCGGACCCAGAAGTCGGCGGAGCCCATCTCGTCGGTGACGAGGGCGCCGGTGAGGTGGGAGACGACCGGGATGCGCGGAGCGGCGTACGTCAGCCCCTGCGCCACCTCGCGGAAGTCGTCGAGCATGCCGTCCATGTGCGGCGAGTGGAAGGCGTGGCTGACCGTGAGGCGGGTGTTCTTGCGGCCCGGGACGGCTTCCACGACGGCGACCGCCGCGTCCTCGTCGCCGGCGATCACGACGGACCGCGGGCCGTTGACGGCGGCGATGCCCACCCGATCGGTGAGCAGGGGCAGGACCTCGTCCTCCGACGCCTGTACGGCGATCATCACGCCGCCGGGCGGGAGCGCCTGCATGAGCCGACCGCGAGCGGCCACCAGCGTGCACGCGTCTTCGAGGGACAGGACGCCGGCGACGTGCGCCGCGACGATCTCGCCGACGGAGTGGCCGGACAGGAAGTCCGGCTCCACCCCCCACGACGCGAGGAGCCGGAACAGCGCCACCTCGACGGCGAACAGCGCCGGCTGGGTGTACTCCGTCCGGTCCAGCAGACCCGCGTCCGACCCGAACAGCACGTCCTTCAGCGGCATGTCGAGGCGAGGGTCGAACCGTTCGCACACGGCGTCCAGGGCCGCTGCGAACACCGGGTGGGCGGCGTACAGTTCACGGCCCATCCCGAGGCGCTGGCTGCCCTGCCCGGTGAACAGGAAGGCCAGTTTCCCGGCCGCTGCGGCGCCGGCGGTGCCGCTGATGACGCCGGGGGCGGCCGGGTCGCCGGCCTCCAGCGCGGTCAGCCCGCGCAGCAGCCCGTCGCGGTCCCCGGCGACGACCACCGCACGGTGGTCGAAGGCGGCCCGGTGGGTGGCCAGCGACCAGGCGACGTCCAGCGCACCGGTCCGGGGCGCGTCCTCCAGGTGGGCGCGCAGGCGGGCCGCCTGGGCGCGCAGGGCGTCCTCCGACTTCGCGGAGATCACGTACGGCAGCACGGACGGGACCGGCGCTGTACCTCCCCCTGCCGCGGCTTCCTCGTCGGGGGCCTGCTCGATGATCGTGTGGGCGTTGGTGCCGCTGATCCCGAAGGACGACACGGCGGCCCGGCGCGGACGACCGGTCTCCGGCCAGGGCACGGAGTCGGTGAGGAGGGACACGGCGCCCCCGGTCCAGTCGACGTGCGGGGTGGGCTCGTCGACGTGGAGGGTCTGCGGCAGGATGCCGTGGCGCATGGCCTGGACCATCTTGATGACGCCGGCGACACCCGCGGCGGCCTGCGTGTGGCCGAAGTTGGACTTCACCGAACCCAGCCACAGGGGGTCGTCCCCGGTGTGCTCGCGGCCGTAGGTGGCCAGCAGGGCCTGGGCCTCGATCGGGTCGCCGAGCGTGGTGCCGGTGCCGTGGGCCTCGACCACGTCCACCTCGGCGGCGGACAGGCCGGCGTTGGCCAGGGCCTGCCGGATGACCCGCTGCTGCGAAGGGCCGTTCGGGGCCGTCAGGCCGTTCGACGCGCCGTCCTGGTTGATCGCCGAGCCGCGGACCACCGCCAGGACGGGGTGTCCGTTGCGGCGGGCGTCCGACAGCCGCTCCACCAGCAGCATGCCGACGCCCTCGCCCCACGCGGTGCCGTCGGCGGCGGCCGCGAACGGCTTGCAGCGGCCGTCCGTGGCGAGGCCGCGCTGGCGACTGAACGCGATGAACGTGCCGGGTGTGGCCATCACCGTCACACCACCGGCCAGCGCCAGGTCGCATTCACCGTTGCGCAGGGCCTGAGCCGCCAGGTGCAGGGTCACGAGGGAGGACGAGCAGGCGGTGTCGACCGTCACCGCGGGGCCTTCCAGGCCGAAGGTGTAGGAGACGCGGCCGGAAGCGACGCTGCCCGAGCTGGACGTCCCCATGTAACCCTCCAGGCCCGCGGGGGCGCGGTGGAGGAGCGTGCCGTAGTCGTTGTACATGACACCGGCGAAGACGCCGGTGCGGCTGCCTCGCACGGTCGCCGGGTCGATCCCGGCCCGCTCGAACGCCTCCCACGAGGCTTCCAGCAGCAGGCGCTGCTGCGGGTCGGTGGCCAGTGCCTCGCGCGGCGACATGCCGAAGAACACCGGGTCGAAGTGGTGGGCGTCGTGGAGGAAACCACCTGCGGTGCTGTAGCTCGTACCGGCATGGTCGGGATCCGCGTGGAACAGGCCCGCGATGTCCCAGCCGCGGTCGTCCGGCATGTCCGAGATGGCGTCGCGGCCGTCCATGACGAGCTGCCACAGGTCCTCGGGCGACCGGACACCACCGGGGAACCGGCAGGCCATCGCCACGATCGCGATCGGCTCGTCGTCGTGCACCGCGGTCGTGGCCGGGGCGCTTGCGGCTGCCGTGGCCTCCTGGTTGCCGAGCAGCTCGGCGTGGAGGTACTCCGCCAGGGCGGCGGGCGTCGGGTAGTCGAAGACCAGCGTGGCGGGCAGACGGACACCGGTGGCCGCACCCAGCCGGTTGCGCAGCTCGACCGCCGTCAGCGAGTCGAAACCGACCCCGCTGAACGAACGGGCGGGGTCGACCGCTTCGGAGCCTGCGAAACCGAGGACGGCGGCGACCTGGCCGCGGACCAGTTCCATCACGGCACCTTGCCGCTGGTCCTGCGGGAGCGCCGCCAGCTGCTGGGCGAACTCACCCCGGGCGCCCCGTGCGGCACGGCGTACGGGCACCCGTACCAGGCCGGAGAGCAGCGGCGGGAGCATGCCGCTGCCGGCCCGGACCCGCAACGCCGCCCGGTCCAGCTTCACCGGTACCAGCAGCGCCTGTTCGGCGGCACGAGCAGCGTCGAACAGCGCCACGCCCTCCGCTGCTCCGATCGCGTGGACACCGCCCCTGCCCAGGCGCGACACGTCGCCGGCGTCCAGCGCGGCACCCATGCCGCCGCCGACCTCGGCCCACAGACCCCACGCCAGCGACACGCCCGCCAGGCCGCTCGCCCGGCGGTGGGCCGCGAGGGCGTCCAGGAAGACGTTTCCGGCCGCGTAGTTGGCCTGGCCCGCGCCGCCGAACACACCGGCGGCGGAAGAGAAGAGGACGAAGGCCGAAAGGTCGAGGTCCCGGGTCAGCTCGTGGAGGTTCCACGCCGCGTCCACCTTCGGGCGCAGCACCGCCGACAGCCGCTCGGCGCTCAGGGAGCCGATCACGCCGTCGTCCAGTACACCGGCCGTGTGCACGACGGCGGTGAGCGGGTGCTCCCCCGGTACGTCGGCCAGTACGGCCGCCAATGCGTCCCGGTCGGCCACGTCACAGGCCGCCCACGACACCTCGGCACCGAGACCCGTGAGCTCCGCCGACAGCGCGGCGGCGCCCTCGGCCGCCTCGCCCCGACGGCTCACCAGCAGCAGACGCCGCACGCCCCGCTCCGCCACGAGGTGCCGTGCGAACAGCCCGCCCAGCGAACCACTCGCACCCGTGAGGAGCACGGTGCCGTCGGCGTCCCGCTCGGCGGCCGCGTGGGCGGCCGCGTCGGTGGCCACCTCGGCACGCGCCAGCCTCGGTGTCAGGACTTCGCCCGCCCGTACGGCGACCTCGGACTCGCCCGAGGCGAGCGCGGCCGACAGCCCCTCCACGACATCGCTGTCGGCGTCGAGGTCGACGAGGACGATCCGGCCCGGGTTCTCGGACTGCGCCGACCGCACCAGGCCCCACACGGGCGCGTGCACGAGGTCCGACGGGCCCTCGCCCGGTGCGGTCGCCACCGCACCCCGCGTCAGGAAGACGAGGCGCCCGTCCGCGAACCGGCCGTCGGCCAGCCACTCCTTGAGCAGCGACAGGACCCGGCCCAGCTCCTCGTGCACCGCACCGGCCACGTCGTCACCGCTGGGCCCCGTGCAGGGCACGACGAGCGTCGACGGGACCTGACCGCCCTCGACGACCGCGACGCCCAGCCCGGCGAGGTCCGCGAAGGCCTGGGTGTCCTCCCCGAGCAGCATCCAGTCGTCGAACGACCCGTCCGCCGCAGCGGCCCCGACCCACTCCACGTGGTAGAGGGAGTCGTGACGGCCCTGGGCCTGCCGACCGAGCTGCTGCGGCGAGAAGGGGCGCAGCGCCAGGCCGTCGACCGACGCGACGGGCGCGCCCGCCGCGTCGGCGATCTCCAGCCGGACCGCGTCCCGGCCGGCCCGCGAGAGCCGGACGCGCAGCGTGTCCGCCCCGGCGGAGTACACCGAGACCCCGGACCAGGCGAACGGCAGCCGCGCCTGCCCGGTGTCCTCCACCAGGGAGCCGAGGTTGATCGCGTGCAGGACGGAGTCGAGGAGGGCGGGGTGGAGGGTGAACTGGTCCGCGCCGGGCCCGGCTCCGGAGCCGGTGCCCACCTCGGCGTACACGTCGTCGCCCTGCCGCCAGGCGGCGCGCAGCCCCTGGAACACCGGCCCGTACGCGAACCCGGAGTCCGCGAGAGCCTCGTACAGGGCCTCGACGTCGACGGTTTCGGCCGCGGCCGGCGGCCAGGAGGTCAGGTCGTACGCCGGGGGCTCCTCCGCTGCCGCGGTCAGTACGGCGGTGGCGTTGCGCACCCAGGGCTCGTCGTCCGCCGCGAAGCCGTCGCGGGAGTGGAAGACGACGGACCGGCGGCCCGCCCCGTCCGGTGCCGCGACCGCGATCTGGAGCTCGACGCCGCCCTCCTCGGGGAGGACCAGCGGTGCGGCGAGGGTCAGGTCCTCGACCCGGTCGCAGCCGGCCTTCTCGCCGGCCCGGAGCGCCAGCTCGACGAAGGCCGTGCCGGGGAGCAGTGCGGCGCCCGCGACCCGGTGGTCGGCGAGCCAGGGGTGGGTGGCGAGCGACAGCCGTCCGGTGAGGAGGAGGCCGTCGGCGTCGGCCAGGGTGACGGAGGCGCCGAGCAGCGGGTGGTCGGCGGAGCGGAGGCCCGCGGTGGTGACGTCGCCGCCGGGGGTGCCCGCGTCGAGCCAGTAGTGCTCGCGCTGGAAGGCGTAGGTGGGCAGGTCCACGTGCTCGGCTCCGGTGGCGGAGTGGAACGCGTGCCAGTCGACGGCGGTGCCGCGGACGTGGACCCGGGCGAGGGCGGTGGTGACCGTCCTCGTTTCGGAGCTCCCCCCGCGGAGGGTCGGGGTGAAGGCGACGGAGTCGGTGTCGCCGGTCAGGCAGGCCTGGGCGAGCGCGGACAGCACCCCGTCGGGGCCGAGTTCGACGTACGTCGTCACTCCGGCGGATTCCAGGGATCGGACACCGTCGAGGAAGCGGACGGCCTCGCGGACGTGCCGGACCCAGAACTCGGCCGAGCCCATCTCGTCCGAGACGAGGGCCCCGGTGAGGTTGGAGACGATCGGGATGCGGGGGGCCCCGAAGGTGAGACCCTCCAGCGCCCGGCGGAAGTCGTCGAGCATGCCGTCCACGTGCGGCGAGTGGAAGGCGTGGCTGACCGTCAGGCGCTTGGTCTTCCGGCCGTGGAAGGACGCGGCGAGCCCGGTCACCGCGTCCTCGTCACCGGCGATGACGACGGACCGGGGGCCGTTGACGGCGGCGATGCTCACCCGGTCGGTGTCGGTG
>NZ_JBHWJJ010000248.1:0-5629 GCF_042732005.1 Streptomyces sp. NPDC059851
GTTGTAGGCGGCGTGGGGTGTGGGCGTTGGTGCCGCTGATGCCGAAGGACGAGACACCCGCCCGGCGCGGACGGCCGGTCTCCGGCCACTCCACGGCCTCCGTCAGCAGGTCGACGTCACCGGCCTCCCAATCGATCCGGCTTGACGGGGCATCCACGTGCAGGGTCTTCGGTAGCACCCCGTGCCGCATCGCCATGATCATCTTGATCAGGCCGGCGACACCGGCAGCGGCCTGCGTGTGCCCGATGTTCGACTTGATCGAGCCCAGCAGCAACGGACGGCCCTCCGGCCGGTCCTGGCCGTACGTCGCCAGCAGCGCTTGCGCCTCGATGGGGTCACCGAGGCGCGTACCGGTGCCGTGCGCCTCCACCGCGTCCACGTCCGCCGTCGTCAGGCCGGCCACGGCCAGGGCCTCGCGGATCACCCGCTGCTGCGACGGGCCGTTCGGGGCGGTGAGCCCGTTGCTGGCACCGTCCTGGTTGATCGCGGATCCGCGCACCACGGCGAGGACGGGGTGGCCGTTGCGGAGCGCGTCCGACTGGCGTTCGACGAGCAGCATGCCCGCGCCCTCGGCCCAGCCCGTGCCGTCCGCACCGTCCGCGAACGACTTGCAGCGGCCGTCCACTGCGAGCCCGCGCTGGCGGCTGAAGTCGATGAACGTCTCGGGGGTGGCCATGACCGCGACACCACCGGCGAGGGCCATGTCGCACTCGCCGTTGCGCAGTGCCTGGATGGCCCAGTGCAGGGCGACCAGCGACGACGAGCACGCCGTGTCGACCGTGACCGCCGGCCCCTCCAGGCCGAAGGTGTAGGCGATCCGGCCGGAGGCGATGCTGCCCGCGTTGCCGGTGCCGAGGTAGCCCTCGACGCCCTCGGGCAGCTCCTCGCCGGATCCTGCGCCGTCGCCGATGCCGATGCCCGACACGTAGTCGTGGTACATGACACCCGCGAAGACACCGGTACGGCTGCCCCGCATCGTCGTCGGGTCGATGCCGGCCCGCTCGAACGCCTCCCACGAGGTCTCCAGCAGCAGCCGCTGCTGCGGGTCCATGGCGAGGGCCTCTCGCGGCGAGATCCCGAAGAACGCCGGGTCGAACTCGGCCGCATCGAGCAGGAACCCACCCTCACGCGTGTAGGAGGTGCCCGCATGGTCCGGGTCCGGGTGGTACAGGGCCTCCACGTTCCAGCCGCGGTCGGCCGGGAAGGCGGTGATGCCGTCGCCACCGGTGGCGACGAGCTGCCACAGGTCCTCGGGCGTGCGGATGCCCCCGGGGAAGCGGCAGCCCATGCCCACGATCACGATCGGGTCGTCGGTGACAGCGGTGGTCGACCGTACGGGTGCCGCCATCTGCCCGCGTACGCCGCTCTGGCCGTCGAGGTCGGCAATCAGCGCGAGCTCGGCCAGCAGGTGCCGGGACAGCGCGGCCGGGGTCGGGTAGTCGAAGATCAACGTCGGGGGCAGCCGCAGGCCCGTCTCCGTCTTGAGGACGTTGCGCAGTTCGACGGCGGTGAGGGAGTCGAAGCCGAGGTCCCGGAAGGCACGCTCGGCGTCGACCGCCTCCGCACCGGTGTGGCCGAGCACGGCCGCGACCCGACCACACACCAGGTCCAGCAACACGCCCTCGTGCTCCGCCGCCGGCAGGGCCAGCAGACGCGCCGCCAAAGGCGAACCGCCATCCGCGCCGCCACCGGCGCGCCGCTCCACCGTCCGGCGCGCCGGTACGCGCACCAGAGCACGTAGCAGGGCCGGGGTCGAGCCCGCCGACACCGCCTGCGCACGCAGCACCGCCACGTCGAGGTGCATCGGCAGCAGGACCGGCGCGTCCACCGTCATCGCCGTGTCGAAGAGGGCCAGGCCCTCCTCGGCGGCGAGGGCGGCCACGCCGTCGCGGGCGATACGGCGCAGGTCCACCTCGTCGAGCTGACCCGCCATGCCACCGTCGGCGCCGCTGCCGGGCTGCGGGGCCCACAGACCCCAGGCGAGCGCAGTCGCGGTCAGCCCCTCGGCACGCCGTTGCTCGGCCAACGCTTCCAGGAAGGCGTTGGCGGCGGCGTAGTTCGCCTGACCGGCCGCGCCGAACGCGGCCGCGGCACCGGAGAAGAGGACGAAGGCGGAGAGGTCGAGGTCCCGGGTCAGCTCATGGAGGTTCCATGCCGCGTCCACCTTCGGACGCAGTACGGTCGCCACGCGCTCCGCAGTCAACGAGGCCAGGATGCAGTCGTCCAGGACGCCCGCCGTGTGGACCACGCCGGTCAGCGGGTGCTCGACCGGCACGGACGCCAGCAACCCGGCCAACGCCTCCCGGTCCGCCACATCGCAGGCGACGAGATCAACGTGAGCACCCAACCCGGACAGCTCAGAAACCAGTTCGGCAGCACCGGCGGCAGCCGTACCACGCCGGCTGGTGAGCAGGAGGCGCTGTACCCCGTACGCGGTCACGAGGTGCCGGGCGAACAGCCGGCCCAGACCACCGGTCGCACCGGTGACCAGCACCGTGCCGGCCCGCTCCCCCAGCACCGTGACCGGGGACCCGGCCGCGCTCTGCGACGACGCCACACGCACCAGGCGCGGAGCAGTGATGACACCACCGCGGACCGCCAGCTCCGGCTCCCCGGCCGCCAGCGCGGCGGGAATCGCCGCCACCGATGCCGGGTCCCGCTCGGGTGAGAGGTCGATCATGACGAGCTGGCCGGGGTTCTCCGACTGCGCCGAGCGCAGCAGGCCCCGTACCGCGCCGCCCGCCAGGTCCCGCACACCCTCACCGGGCTCGACGGCCACCGCACCCGACGTCAGCCACACCAGAGGCGTGCCTGTGAAGCGCTCCTCCGCCAGCCATTCCTGGAGCGTCGCCAGTGCCTCGTTCACTGCGCCGTGGACGGAACCGACCGTGTCCTCGGAAGGCTCGACGGCGGCCGGGAGGACGAAGACGGCGTCCGGAGTCGGTTCGCCGGCTGCGAGAGCGGCATCCAGTTCGGGCAGGTCGGCGTACGCGGTGACCCGGGTGCCCGGGCCGGCCGACGCACCCAGGCCGATCTCGTCCTGCCCCAGCACGGCCCACCGGAGGTCGCCGGATGCGGCGGCCGCGCCAGGGGCTGCGGAGACGGGCGTCCACTCCACCCGGAACAGCGACTCCAGGTTGCCGCCGGCCGCGTGGACCTGGTCGGCGGAGGCCGGGCGCAGCGTCAGCGACTCGACGGACGCCACCGGCCGTCCGGTCTCGTCGGCGACCAGCAGGGCCAGGGTGTGCGGGTCCGCGGCCGAAGCCGGGGTCAGCCGCATCCGGAGGGCCGAGGCGCCCACCGCGTGGAGCGAGACACCGGCCCAGACGAAGGGCAGGAGGGCACCGGCATCGGCCTGCTCGGTGTGCTCGCTGTGTCCGATGGCGTGCAGACCGGCGTCGAGCAGTGCCGGGTGGAGCCCGAACCGGGCCGCGTCACCGCGACCGTCCTCCGGCAGCACGACCTCCGTGAACAGCTCGGTGCCACGGCGCCAGGCCGCCTTGAGCCCCTGGAACAGCGGCCCGTAGGACACGCCCTGCTCGGCCAGCTCCGCGTAGAGCCCTCGGACATCGACCGGCAGGGCGCCGGCCGGCGGCCAGGCACCCAGCTCGGCGAACGCCTGCTCGGTCTCCGCCCGGGCACCGGTCGCGAGGACACCGGACCCGTGGCGGGTCCACGGCTCCTCGGCGAGGGCGTCCTGGCGGCGGGAGTACACCGCGAACGGCCGTCGGTCGCCGGCGTCCGGCGCCTCGACCACGAGCTGGAGCTGGACACCGCCCCGCTCGGGCAGGACGAGCGGCGCCTCCAGCGTCAGCTCCTCCACCACGTCACAACCGACCTGGTCACCGGCACGGATCGCCAGATCCACGAACGCCGTACCCGGCAGCAGAGCAGCACCGTGGATGAGGTGATCGGCGAGCCACGCATGGGTGTCGAGCGACAACCGACCCGCGAGCAGCACACCCCCCGAGTCCGCGAGCGTCACCGCGGCACCCAACAACGGGTGCCCGGCATCGCCCAGACCGATCGACTCCGGGTCCCCGGCCACGAACGCCGCCGCACTCGGCCAGAACCGCTGCCGCTGGAACGCGTACGTCGGAAGCCCCACCCGCCGGGCACCCGTACCCGCGAAATACGCTGCCCAGTCCACGGCCACACCATGGACGTGGGCCTGCGCCAGGGCGGTGACCAGGGTCTCGGCCTCGGGCCGGCCGGAGCGGAGCACGGCGGCGAAGGCGGCGTGCGGGGTGTCGGTCAGGCAGTCCTGGGCCAGTGCGGACAGCACACCGTCGGGGCCGAGCTCGACGTACGCCGTCACGCCGGCGGCCTCCAGGGCACGGACCCCGTCCAGGAACCGCACGGCCTCACGGACGTGCCGCACCCAGAACTCCGCCGAACCCATCTCATCGGTGACGACGGCGCCCGTCAGACACGACACGATCGGAACGGCCGGTGCCGTGAAGGTCAACCCCGCCACCACCGCGCGGAAGTCCTCCAGCATGCCGTCCATGTGCGGCGAGTGGAACGCGTGGCTCACCGTCAGGCGCTTGGTCTTCCGCCCCCGGGCTTGGAAGGACCCGGCAACGGCGACCGCCGCGTCCTCGTCGCCGGCGATGACGACGGCCTGCGGGCCGTTGACCGCGGCGATGCTCACCCGGTCGCCCTCGCCGATCAGCGGCAGGACCTCGTCCTCCGACGCCTGGACGGCGATCATGGCCCCGCCGGCCGGGAGCGCCTGCATCAGCCGGCCGCGGGCCGCGACCAGCGCACACGCGTCATCCAGGGACAACACCCCGGCGACGTGCGCGGCGGCGATCTCACCGATCGAGTGCCCGGACACGAAGTCCGGCCGCACACCCCACGACTCCACGAGCCGGAACAACGCCACCTCGACCGCGAACAGCGCCGGCTGCGTGTACTCCGTCCGGTCCAGCACAGCAGCATCGGAACCGAACAGCACCTCCTTCAGCGGCCTGTCGAGTACCGCGTCCAGGCGGGCGCAGACCGCGTCCAGCGCGTCCGCGAAAGCAGGATGGGTGCCGTACAGCTCCTGGCCCATGCCGAGGCGCTGGCTGCCCTGCCCGGTGAAGAGGAAGGCGGTACGGCCGTCACCGGTCGTTCCCGTCGCGGTCCGGGGCGCGGACCCGCCTGCGGCGATCGCCTTCAGGACGTCCTGCAGGTCCTCGACGTTCCCACCGGTCAGGACGGCGGCGGCGCGGTGGTCGAGGTGGGCGCGGCCGGCAGCGAGGGAGTGTGCCACGTCGACCGCGTCCACGGTGCCGTTCCCGGCGGCGTCGAGGTGGGCAGCCAGCGCTGCCGCCTGCGCCTGGAGGGCTTCCTTGCTCCTCCCGGAGAGGAGGTACGGGAGGACACGGGCGGCGGCAGGCCGGTCCGCCGGGCGCGCGTCGGCTTCCGCCGGCGGCTCGGTGTCCGGGGCCTGCTCGATGATCGTGTGGGCGTTGGTCCCGCTGATGCCGAAGGAGGAGATGCCGGCGCGGCGCGGGCGGCCGGTCTCCGGCCAGTCCACGGCCTGCGTCAGCAGTTCCACGTCGCCGGCCGACCAGTCCACGTGCGGGGTCGGGGCGTCCACGTGCAGGGTCTGCGGCAGCACCCCGTGCTGCATCGCCAG
>NZ_JBHWJJ010000249.1:0-5593 GCF_042732005.1 Streptomyces sp. NPDC059851
AGCCGCCGCCGCGGCGGGGGGGGGGGGCGCCCCCGGCCCCCCCCCCCCCACCGCCCCTCACCCGTTCGGCGACCCGGCTGCCGTACGGGCGCGGGAGGCCGGGCGGGCGGGACCGGACCCGGCGGTCGCCCGGTTCCCCACCTGGTCAAGTACCCGGCAGGGGACCGCCCCCGCTCGCGGCCCGTGCGCAGGCTCGTCCCGGCCGCCAGCCACCCGCCGGGAGGCGACCGGACGCTCGGCCGCCGCCCTGCCGCCGCCCTACCGTCCCGCCGCACCCCACCACCCCAGCCCCGTACGGGCGCGGGCAGCGGCTATGCGGACCGTCCGGTCGCCCGCACCACGTCCGGATGCGTCGCCGGCACCGACGAGGGCGCACCACCGTGGTCCGCGGAGTGCCCTATGCCGCATCTCCCGCGGGCCCCACTACCCATCACCTCGCCCCGGCCGCCCCGCCCCGGGCGCGGCACCCGGGAGGCGACGGCCCTCGCCAGCCCCTCCCACCAGACCGTGCTGCCGGGCAGCAGCGAGTCGGCGTACGACGGGCAGCGCCCCGCCGACCGCTCCAGGCCCGAGACCGGACGCCACACCAACTGGGGCCGTCAGGACCAGCCGTACTGCCGCACCGGGTCGGTACCCACGCCCGCGCCTTCGGCGGCGACCCGGACGACACCACTCCGGCCTGCGGCGCCGGCACCCGGCGGCTCGTCGCGGGCGGCTCGTTAGCTGCGCCCCTCGGCAGCGGCCGCTCCCAACCGGGCACCGTCGTAGCGGGTCGGTGGACGCGCGGACACGACCGCGAACTGCCCGCGCTCCGGGTACCCGTACTCTTCGTCCACACCACCACCGGGACCGGCCGCCCCACCGCCCTGCCACTCGGCGGCCCGAGGTGACGCGGCTCGCTGACCTCTCCGAGCGGCGCCGGCTGCCCGTTCGGAAGGGACCGGTCGGGGCCCTGCGTCCGACCGGCGGCTCTGTTGTCAGTGGGTGGCGCTAAGGTCCCGTCCGTACCGGAGCTCAGGGGGTGATGCCCGGGACGCGGGGGCCGCCGCACCGTACTTCGGCCACGACGACCGGAGGGGGCGGTACCTCGTGACCACCAGCACCACCAGCACCACCAGCAGCAACATCAGCACCACGGCGGGCACGCCCGAACGCGCGACCGGGGCCGAGCTGCTCCTCAAGGCCGGGGCTGTCCTCCCGTCCGGCACCGCGGACGCCGGGCCCGGGGCCGTGGAGCTCACCGCCCGTGCCTACCGCCACCCGGGCCTGGCCGACGACGACCGCGTCGTCGTCCGCCTCGCCGCGGCCGAACTCGGCGCCGCGGAGGACCGCGCCGTCGGCTTCCTCGGCCTGGAGCCCGACGGCGAGCCGGCCGTGGTCGGCCTCGGCCGCCGCCGGACCCTCGGCTTCCCGGAGTGGCTGCTCGTCCACCACCCCCAGGACGGGGACCACGCCCTCGCCCTCGTCCCCGAACTGGAGCGGATCGCCCACCGGGCCAGGACCAAGCCCAAGGCCGCCCTGGCCGCCTGCCACGAACTGGCCGACCGGCTGGACGGCTCCCTGCCGCACTTCCTGCCCGTCGTCTGCGAGGAGGCCGCCCGCCTCTTCCTCGCCGCCGACAACCCCGCCGTCGCGGGGCAGCTGTTCGCCCGCGCCCGCAAGAGCGAGACCAGCCACGGCCTCCCCGTCGACGAGGACCGTCTCGACGCCGTCCTCCTCGAATTCGCCCTCGCAGGCGCCCTCCCGGTGCGGGTGCTCACCGGCCACGGCAAGGACCTGGAGGCGCGCCTGCCGGCCCCGGAGGCGTACGAGCGCTTCCGCCGCCTGTGCGTGCGCCGCACCCTCGGCGGCATGACACCGTCCGCCCAGGCGGCGGTCACCCTCCGCCGGCTGGCCCGCGCTGCCGGTCTCGACGCGGCCGTCGTCGAGCAGGAGTACCTGGCCGAACTGCTGCCGCTGCCCGCCGTCCCGGGCGCGAACGCGGCTTGGTGGAAGACGCACCGACGCGCGCTGACCGCTCTCGCCCGCCGGGAACCGGCCGTGCGCGGCACGCTGCTGTCCCTCATGCCCGCCTGCCACGAGGACCCGAGCGGCGAGCTGTCCGACCTGTGGCTGGAGGTCCTCGAGGAGTCGGGCGCCACCGCCGTACTGGCCTCCGCGGCGCCCGCTGCCGAGGAGCACTGCGCCGACGGCACCGCCGGCTGGCTGGAGCGGTTCCACACCGCCCGCCACTCCGGCTGGGGCAACCGGCCCGCACAGCCGCTCCTGCTCGACCTGGTGGAGCGCTCCGCCGACCGGCTGCGCACCGAACTCGCCGCGCCCGGCCGGGAGGGGGCCGCCCTGAAGGTCGGCGTCCAGGACCTCGCCCTGCTCGACCGGCTGCTCTCCCTGGGCGTACCCGTCGCCGCGCCGGCCGAGCAGGACCGGTTCGACCTGGTCGGCTGGGCCACCGCGGAAGACCGCTGCGACCTCCTGGGGATCGCCGCGGACGAGGGGTTCCGGAGCGTCCTCAAGCGCTCCCTGGACTTCTGCACCGACAGCGTGACCACCCAGGACGTCATCCGGCGCCTGGCGGCCTCGCCCGGCGGCCGGCCGGTGCTCGCCGAATGGGTGCGCGGGGTGGCCCGCGCCTGCACGGACACCGCACTGCCCGGCGCACCGGAGGCGTTCGACCGGCTCACCTGGCTGCCCGCCGAGGCACTCGCCCTCGCCGAGGCGGAGGTGGCCGCCGCCGTCGCCGTCGACATCGAGGCGTTGCTCGCCCGCACCCTTAGGGGCGGCCTGTTCGAGGAGCTGACCTGGCCCGCCTGGGAAGAGGCGGTCGCCGAGCTGGCACCGCGGCGCATCGACCGGGACCTGACCGTGGCCAGCGCCTGGCCCTACCTGATCGTGGCCAACGACCAGCAGGTCCGGGTCATCGACGCCCACGGGACCGTCCTCGAGCACGATCTGCGCATCCCCGGCAGTGCCCGACGCCACCTCGGCTTCCACTACGTCGACGGCGCGCTCCTGGTCTGCTGGTGTACCTGGTGGGGCACCGGAGCGACGCAGGGTTATTGGCACACCGCCCCCGACCGGATCTTCACCCTCGACACCGGCGCGAACCCCTGGCGTTGGAACCTCCAGTACACGGCCCTACCACTGGCCGACGGCGGTCGGACGACCGGCGCGGGCGTCCTGCACCGGGGCGACACCGCGTTGCCGGTCGAACGCCCCACCCTGTCCGACGGACGCACGTACTGGGTCTGGGACGGCGCGGACGAACCCGCGGGCTGGGCCGAGTACGACCCGGCCGGGAACACCGTGGGCCGGCGCTCCCTGCCCGCCTTCCTGGACGCGCCCCTGGACGGCTTCCCGGCGGGCAGCACCCTGTGTACGGGCCGCAGCTGGCTGCGGCCCGGGCCCGCCGTCGAGGGCTCGGTCCTCGGACAGCCCGTGGACGGCCTCTTCGGCTGGCGCGTCGTGGACGTGCCCGGTGAGGGCCACCGGGCCTGCGACACCGCTGGACGGACCGTCACCCTCACCGGGGACGACATCCCGCTCGCGGCCGTCACCTTCCCCGGCGACGACCGCCCGCGCGCGCTCTCCGCATACGGGAACCACTTCCGGCTCACCGACCCGGACGGTGCGGTCACCGCCGACTCGCGCTTCGGCACCGCCTACACCGCCACCGGCACCGCCCTGAAGGGCCTGCCGCCCGCCGGTCACTGGTTCTGCCTGCGCCCGCGCGACCCGGAGGGCTCAGCGGCGCTGCGCGCGGTGGACCGGGCTGCGGCGGCAGCACTGCTGACCGCGGCCGCCGCGAACCGGGAGGCGGAAGGCGCGGCGGAGGGCGCCGGGGCGGCCGGCGGACTGCTCGCGCCCGTGCGGGAGGCCCTGCCACAGGTCACCGACCCCGTGCTGATCCGGGGCGTCGCCGACTGGGTCGGCTTCGCCCTCGACCAGCAGGCCGCCCTCGATGCCGTCACCGCGCGCCTCACCTCCCGCGCGCCGGAAGAGACCTACCGGGAGACCCGGCCGGGCCCCTCGGACCACGACCTGGAACAGGCGCTGTCCGGCCTGATCGGCGGCGTCCACTACGGCTGGGGCGGCGGTGAGCACGACGGCGTTTTCAGTGTCCTGTCCGCCCTCGCCGGGGCCGCGCAGGACATGGAGGCGGCCGTGCCCGGCCGGCTGCACACCGAGTTGCCCAGCCTCCCGTTCACCGCCCTCGACTGGGCTCCGCTGTGGGAGCAGCCGGCCGCCCTCGCCTACCGGGCGGTCGCCGCTGCCACCACGGACGCACAGCGGCAGACCCTGCTCGCCTTCCTGCGCAAGGCCCACGACCTGGGCATGGCCTCCGCGTCCGGTAGCCCGTGGCGCCTGGCCCGGATCCACCTGACCCAGCGCGAACTCCTGAACAAGCCGGTCACCGCCCGTCACCCGTACCGCAGCAGCGTCCTGCCCCTCGGCGGCGGTGCCTTCCTCGCCACCGGCCGCCACTACGAGTCGACGAACGACGGCTTCGAGCTCGGCGTCGTCCAGTACGACCCGGCGGGCCGGTTCACCGTGCCCGAGCCCTACACACTGCGCGGGCACGGCCCCCTCGGCGACCCCGTGCGCGACCCCGACTGGCTGAACCGCTTCGTCGACGAGGCCGCGCAGCGCGGACCCGCACCGTGGCTGCCCACAGCCGTCGAAGAGTTCGCCCGGCTCACCGGCGTGTCCGGCACCGTGGCCCGGCTGGTCGTCGCCGGCCTACCAGCCGTGGACCACCACCAGCGCAGCGCCCTGACCGCCGAGCAGCGGGAGGCGATCGGCGTCAAGGCGGGCGACGCCGCCGCGGCCCGGGACGACCTCAAGCACCTGAGCGCCGACCTTCGCCGCTCCCTGGTGGCGGCACTCCTGCCCGCCGACCCGGCCCGGCTGTGGTCCGACGGCCCGGACGTGGCCGCCGCCGCCGAGGTGTGGAACAGGCAGGTAGGCCGCCGCGTCCCGGTCCCCGAATGGCTGACCACGGAGGCCCATCGGGACGTCGCCACGCGCTGGCCCGCCGTGCGCTCCCTGCCCGCGGTGCTCGACCCGGCCGCCGCGCCGCAGCTGAGCACCGACACGCGCTGGGAGTTCAAGGACGGCCGGGCGGTCCACCGGGCCCCGGACGGCGAGGCGTTCTCCCCGGACGTGCTGACCGGCACGGTGGGCATGGCCGCCTGGCTGGCCCACCGGCTGCCGGCCGGCGATCCGGTCCGGGCCCTCCTGCCGGCGGCGCTCACCGCGGTACGGGAGCGGCTCGCCGCCCCGGAGCTGCTGGTGGAGCTCGGCGCGTGCACGAACGCGGCCGAGTTCCGCACCGCCGCCGGCGCTGCGACCCGTACGGCCGAGCACTACGAGGAGTACGGAGCAGTGGTGCTGTCCCGCACCGGGGGCCTGCCCGCCCTGCGCCCGACCCTGCTCGACTCCACCGGCTCCGACCCGTACCTGCCGCTGCTGCGCGGTACCGACCAGCGGCCGTACCCCGTCGAGCTCGCGCTGCGCTGCGTCCACGACCCGCGGTTCGCGGCGCTGCTCGCCGACCCGGGTGCGCCGGCCGCGGGCGATCCGGACGTGGACGGGA
>NZ_JBHWJJ010000250.1:0-5302 GCF_042732005.1 Streptomyces sp. NPDC059851
CATCAGCCGTCCGCGGGCGGCCACCAGGGCGCACGCGTCCGCCAGCGAGAGCACGCCGGCCGCGTGCGCGGCGGCGATCTCACCGACCGAGTGCCCGGACAGGAAGTCCGGCTTCACCCCCCACGACTCCAGTAGGCGGAACAGCGCCACCTCGACGGCGAACAGCGCCGGCTGCGCGTGCTCCGTGCGGTCCAGCACCGCCGCGTCGTCACCGAAGACCACGTCCTTCAGCGGGGTGGCGAGGTGCGGGTCGAGGGCGGTGCAGACCTCGTCGAGGGCGTCGGCGAACACCGGGTGGGTGTCGTAGAGTTCACGACCCATGCCGAGGCGCTGGCTGCCCTGCCCGGTGAACAGGAACGCGGTCTTGCCGCGGGTTCCGGCCTCACCGAGGACGACTCGTGCCGGGGTGGTTCCGCCCGAGGCGAGCGCGGCGAGGTCCGCGAGGGCCTTCTCCCGGTCGCCGGCCACGATGACGGCACGGTGTTCGAGGGCGGCGCGACCGGTGGCCAGGGTCAGGCTGACGTCCTGCGCCGACTGGTCGGGGTGGCTGCGCAGGTGGGTGAGCAGGCGCTCGGCCTGGGCCCGCAGGGCCTCTTCCGTACGGGCCGACACCGGCCACGGCAGGACCGGGGGGACGACGGCCGTACGGAGCTGCGACCCGGACCCGGCCTCGTCGGCGCCGGCAGCCGCTTCGAGGTCGACACCGACTCCGGCTTCCCCTTCGGAGTCGGTGTCGGTGTGGGCGGGTCCTGCTGCCGGCGCGGACGCCTGCTCGATGATGGTGTGCGCGTTGGTGCCACTGATACCGAAGGACGACACCGCGGCGCGGCGCGGGCGGCCGGTGTCCGGCCAGTCCACCGTCTCGCGCAGCAGCGACACGGCGCCCGCGGACCAGTCGACCTTGGTCGAGGGCTCGTCCACGTGCAAGGTCTTCGGGATCCGGCCGTGCCGGATCGCCATGACCATCTTGATGACGCCGGCGACACCGGCAGCGGCCTGCGTGTGCCCGATGTTCGACTTGATGGAGCCCAGCCACAGCGGGCGGTCCCCGGTGTGCTCCCGGCCGTACGTCGCCAGCAGTGCCTGGGCCTCGATCGGGTCGCCGAGGGTCGTGCCGGTGCCGTGGGCCTCGACGACGTCGACGTCGGCGGCCGTGAGCCGGGCGTCGGCCAGCGCCTGGCGGATGACCCGCTGCTGCGAAGGACCGTTGGGGGCGGTCAGGCCGTTGCTGGCGCCGTCCTGGTTGACGGCGGAGCCGCGGACCACCGCCAGCACCCGGTGGCCGTTGCGGCGGGCGTCGGAGAGCCGTTCCACGAGCAGCATGCCCGCGCCCTCGCCCCAGCCCGTGCCGTCGGCGGCGTCCGCGAAGGACTTGCAGCGCCCGTCGAAGGACAGGCCGCGCTGCTTGCTGAACTCCGTGAAGGTACCGGGGGTCGGCATGACGGTGACGCCGCCGGCGAGGGCGAGCGAGCACTCGCCCTTGCGGAGTGCCTGCACGGCCAGGTGGAGGGTGACGAGGGACGAGGAGCAGGCCGTGTCGACGGTGAGCGCCGGGCCCTCCAGGCCGAACGTGTACGAGACGCGGCCGGAGGCGATGCTGCTGGAGGCGCCGGTGCCGAGGTAGCCCTCGACCTCCGGCGGTACGGCCCGCAGCCGGGAGGCGTAGTCGTGGTACATGACGCCGGTGAACACGCCGGTGCGGCTGCCGCGCACCGAGGTCGGGTCGATGCCGGCCCGCTCGAACGCCTCCCACGAGACTTCCAGGAGCAGGCGCTGCTGCGGGTCCATGGCCGTGGCCTCACGGGGCGAGATCCCGAAGAACGCGGGGTCGAACCGGTTGGCCGAGTGCAGGAAGCCGCCCTGCTGCACGTAGCTGGTGCCGCGTCCGTCGGGGTCCTCGTCGAACAGTCGTCCCGTGTCCCAGCCGCGGTCGGTGGGGAAGGGGGAGATGGCGTCGGTCTCCCCCGCCACGAGCCGCCACAGGTCCTCGGGGGACTCGACGTCCCCCGGGTAGCGGCAGCTCATCCCGATGATCGCGATCGGCTCCTGCTCCTCCGACTCGACCTCCTGGAGCCGGCGGCGCGTCTCGTGGAGATCGGCCGTCACCCGCTTCAGGAAGTACCGGAGCTTTTCCTCGTTCATGCGTGCATCCCTCGTACAGAAGCCAGAGAGTCGGAAGAGTCGAAGTGGTGGGGAGAGGTGGAACGGAGCGGCTGCGTCATGAGATGCCGAACTCCTTGCCGATGAAGTCGAAGAGGTCGTCGTCGGTCGCGCTCTCCAGTGCCTCGGCGACGTCGGGGCCGTCGGGGGCGGCGGGGCCGCCGGCGGCGTGCGCGCCGGCCTCGTTCCACGCGGCCAGCAGTGCCTGGAGCCGCTCGGTGATGCGGTCGCGGCCCGCGTCGTCGGGCGTGGACGTGACGAGCGTCTTCTCCAGCCGGTCCAGTTCGGCGAGGAGCGGGGGCACCGCCGCGGCGCCGTCCTGCCAGAGCTCGTCCCGCAGGAACTCGACGAGCGCCGTCGGGGTGGGGTAGTCGAAGACGAGGGTGGCGGGCAGGCGGACGCCGGTCGCGGCGCCGAGCCGGTTGCGGAGTTCGACGGCCGTCAGCGAGTCGAAGCCGACCTCGTTGAACGACCGTGCGGGGTCGACCGCTTCGGGTCCGGCGAAGCCGAGGACACCTGCGACGTACGCGCAGACCAGCTCCAGGAGGGCTTCGTCGCGCGCGGCCGGCGCGAGCCCGGTGAGCCGCTCGCGCAGCTCGACCCCGCCGTCCGCGCCGGGGGTGGTGCCCGCGGCCCGGCGTACGGGCGTACGGACCAGGCCGGACAGGAGCGGCGGGAGCGTGCCGCTGCCGGCCCGGGCGCGCAGGGCCGCCAGGTCCAGTGCGACCGGGACCAGCAGCGCCTGCCCGGTGGTGGCGGCGGTGTCGAACAGTGCGACGCCCTCGGTGACGGTGAGGGCGCGGACACCGCCGCGGCCCAGGCGCAAGACCTCCTCGGCGTCCAGGGTGGCCCCCATGCCGCCGCCGGTCTCGGACCACAGGCCCCAGGCCAGCGACACGCCCGCCAGGCCGGCGGCGCGGCGGTGGGCGGCGAGGGCGTCCAGGAAGGTGTTGGCCGCCGCGTAGTTGGCCTGGCCGGCGCCACCGAAGACACCGGCGGCGGAGGAGAACAGGACGAACGCGGAGAGGTCCAGCCCGGCCGTCAGCTCGTGCAGGTTCCACGCGGCGTCCACCTTGGGGCGCAGCACCGTCGACAGCCGCTCGGCCGTGAGCGATCCGATCACGCCGTCGTCGAGGACGCCGGCGGTGTGCACGACCGCGGTCAGCGGGTGCTCGGCCGGGATGCCGGCCAGTACGGCGGCCAGCGCAGCCCGGTCCGCCACGTCGCAGGCCGCCCACGACACCTCGGCGCCCAGGCCCGCCAGCTCGGCCGTCAGCTCGGCGGCACCCGCGGCCGCTTCACCGCGGCGGCTCACCAGTAGCAGGTGCCGTACGCCGTGTTCGGTCACCAGGTGACGGGCGAACAGCCCGCCCAGCGAACCGCTCGCGCCCGTCACCAGCACCGTGCCGTCGGCTTCCCACTCCGCGGCGGTGCCGGCGGCTGCCGTGGTGCGGGCCAGCCGTGGCACCAGGACCGAGCCACCCCGTACCGCGACCTCGGACTCGCCCGAGGCCAGTGCGGCGGGCAGGGCACGGTAGGACGCGTCGGTGCCGTCGGTGTCGGCCAGGACGATCCGGCCCGGGTTCTCCGACTGCGCCGACCGCACCAGGCCCCACGCCGCGGCGTGCACCAGGTCCGACGGCCCCTCGCTCGGTGCGGCGGCGACGGCGCCCTGCGTCAGGAACAGCAGGCGGGAGTCGGCGAACCGCTCGTCCGACAGCCACTCCTGGAGCAGGGCCAGCGCCCGCCCGGTCTCCGCGTGCACCGCACCCACGACGTCCTCCGGACCGTCCACCGGGGGCAGCGGGACGCACACCAGCGCCGGTTCCGCGAGGGCCGCGAGGGAGCCGTGGGCTTCGTGGCGGACGCCGACGGAGTCCAGGCCGGGGTGGCCGTCCCCGATCAGGGCCCAGGGGCGCTGCTCGGCAGCGGGGACCGGGGTGACGGGTACGGCGGTCCATTCGATCTGGAACAGGGACTCCGGGCGGCCGCCGCCGGCCGCGGCGCCGATCTGCTCGGGCGACACCGCCCGCAGCGCGAGCGATGCGACCGAGGCGACCGGTGCGCCCGTCAGGTCGGCGAGCTCCAGGGCGACCGCGTCGCGGCCGGCCCGGGCCAGCCGGACCCGTACGGCGGGGGCGCCGGCGGCGTGCAGCCGGACTCCGCTCCAGGCGAAGGGCAGCCGTCCCCGGCCGGTGTCCTCGACGAGGGAGCCGAGTCCGACGGCGTGGAGGGTGGCGTCGAGGAGGGCCGGGTGGATGCCGAACCAGTCGGCCGTCCCGGCGCTCTCCTCGTCCAGGCTCACCTCGGCGTACACGGCGTCGCCGTGGAGCCAGGCCGAGCGCAGGCCCTGGAACGCGGCGCCGTAGTCGAAACCGGCGGCGGCGAGGCCTTCGTAGAGGCCGGCGAGGTCCACCGGTTCGGCGCCGGCCGGCGGCCAGACCGTGAAGTCGGCCGCCGGGGCCGTGCTGTCGGCGGTGTCCGTGGTGGCGGGGGCGAGGACGCCGGTGGCGTGCCGCGTCCACGGCCGGTCGGCCTCGCTGTCCTCGTCACGGGCGTGCAGGGCCAGGGCGCGCCGTCCGGAGTCGTCGGCCGCGGCGAGGGAGAGCCGCAGCTGGACTCCGCCGCGCTCGGGCAGGACCAGGGGGGCCTCCAGCGTCAGCTCCTCCAGGAGCGTGCAGCCGACCTCCTCGCCGGCGCGGACCGCGAGGTCCACGAAGGCCGTGCCGGGCAGGAGGACCGAGCCGAGGACCGCGTGGTCCGCCAGCCAGGGCTGGGTGGCCGTGGACAGCCGGCCGGTGAAGAGGAAGCCGTCCGAGTCGGGCAGCTCGACCGCGGCACCGAGCAGCGGGTGGTCGGTCGTGCCGAGGCCGAAGCCGGCGGCGCCGCCCGCGGCGTGCCGGCCGTCGGCGGCCGAGTCGAGCCAGTACCAGTCGCGCTGGAAGGCGTAGGTGGGCAGTTCGGCCGGGCGGGCGCCGGTGGGGGCGAAGTACGCCTCCCAGTCCACCGACGCCGTGCCGCGGGCGTGGGCGACGGCGAGGGCGGTGGTCAGGGTCTCGGCCTCGGGACGGCCGGCGCGGAGGGTCGGCGCGAAGCGGGCCGGGCCGTACTCGGTCAGGCAGTCCTGGGCCATCGCCGAGAG
>NZ_JBHWJJ010000251.1:0-5235 GCF_042732005.1 Streptomyces sp. NPDC059851
GAGATCACGGCCGCGCACGTGGCGGGCGTCTTCTCGCTGGCCGACGCCTGCGCGCTGGTCGCGGCCCGCGGGCGGCTGATGCAGGCGTTGCCGGCCGGCGGTGTGATGATCGCGGTGCAGGCGTCGGAGGACGAGGTCGCGCCGCTGCTCACCGACCGGGTGGGCATCGCCGCGGTGAACGGTCCGCAGTCGGTGGTCGTGGCCGGTGACGAGGACGCCGCGGTGACGATCGCGGGCCGCTTCGAGGCGGACGGTCGGAAGACCAAGCAGCTGACGGTCAGCCACGCGTTCCACTCGCCGCACATGGACGGCATGCTCGACGCCTTCCGCGAGGTCGCGGAGGGGCTGACGTACGCCGCCCCGCGCATTCCGGTCGTGTCCAACCTGACCGGCGCCCTTGCGGGCGAGGAGATGGCATCGGCCGACTTCTGGGTGCGGCACGTCCGCGAAACCGTCCGCTTCCTCGACGGCATCCGCGCCCTGGAGGAAGCGGGCGTGACCACGTGCCTCGAACTCGGGCCGGAGGGCGTCCTCTCCGCCCTCGCGCAGGATTGCGTCACCCGGGACGACGCCGCTTTCGCCCCGGCGCTGCGCGCGGACCGGTCCGAGGACGCCGCCCTCGCCTCCGCCCTCGCCCAGGCGCACCTGCGCGGGATCACCGTCGACTGGGCCGCGTACTACGCCGGCACGGGCGCCCGCCGGGTGGAACTGCCCACGTACGCCTTCCAGCGCCAGCGGTACTGGCTGGAGGCCCCCGCCCACGCCCTCGCCGGCGACGTGGCCTCCGCCGGGCTCGGCGTGACCGCGCACCCCCTCCTCGGGGCTGCGGTCGACCTGCCCGACTCCGACGGGTTCCTCTTCACCGGGCGGCTCTCGCTGCGCACCCAGCCCTGGCTGGCCGACCACCGCGTCGCGGGCACCGTCATGGTGCCGGGTGCGGCGCTGGTGGAACTGGCCGTCCGCGCCGGTGACCATGCGGGCTGCGGCCGCCTGGACGAGCTCACCCTCGAAGCACCGCTGGTGCTGCCCGAAACCGGTGCCCTGCAACTGCGACTGGCCGTGGCCGAGCCGGACGAGGACGGGCGCCGGGCGGTCCAGGCCTACTCGCGCCCCGAGCAGGCCGCCCCCGACGAGCCGTGGACCCGGCACGCCGACGGCGTCCTGGCGCCCGACGCCGCGGACACCGAGGGCCGGGACCTGGGGGAGTGGCCGCCGACCGGAGCCGTCGAACGGCCCGTGGACGACCTCTATCCCGGCTTCGACGCCATCGGACTCGGCTACGGCCCCGCCTTCCGCAACCTGCGCCGGGCGTACCGGCTCGGGGACGAGGTCTTCGCCGAGGTCGCCCTCGACGAGGACCGCCTCCCGGAAGCCGCCCCGTACGGACTGCACCCGGCGCTCCTCGACGCCGCCCTGCACGCCCTCGGGCTCGGCGGGTTCTTCCCGGAAGGCACGGCCGGCGCGCGGTTGCCGTTCTCCTGGGACGGCGTACGACTGCACTCCTCCGGCGCCGCCGCCCTGCGCGTGCGCATGGCACCGGCCGGCCGGGACGCGGTCACGCTCACCCTGTGGGACGGCACGGGCCGGCCGGTGCTCACCGTCGACTCGCTCGTCTTGCGCCCGCTCGCCACCGACGGCGTCCGTCTGGCGGCCGGACTCGGCACCGGCCCCGTCCGCGAAGCGCTCTTCCAGGTCGACTGGGCCGCGCTCGCGCTGCCCGGGGCACGGCCGGAGTCCGGCATCCGCTGGGCGCTGCTCGGCGACGACCCGCTCCGGACGGGCGCGGGCCTGGAACGGGCCGGCGTCCTCGACGCCGCCGACGACCACACCCACCCCGACCTGGACGCCCTGGCCGAGGCGTTCGACCTGACCGAAGCCCTCGGGGAGCCGGTACCGGACACGGTCCTCGTCACCCTGGCACCCGACCCCACGACCGCCGGCCGCGGTGCGGCGGTCCCGGCGGCCGCGCACGCCGCGAGCGGGCAGGCCCTGGAACTGGTGCAGGGGTGGCTGGCGGACCAGCGGTTCGCGGCGTCCCGGCTTGCGGTCCTGACCTGCGGTGCCGCGGCCGCCGGCCCCGGCGAGGACGTGACGGACCTCGCGCACGCCGCGGTGTGGGGCCTGGTGCGGTCCGCGCAGGCGGAGCACCCGGACCGGTTCGTGCTGATCGACCTCGACGGCGAGGAAACCTCCTACCGGGCCCTGCCCGCGGCCCTCGCGACGGACGAGCCCCAGCTCGCCCTGCGCGACGGAACCGTACGGGCCCCCCGCCTGGCCCGCGCGGTGCTCACCCCACCCGCGGACCCGCCCGCCGGGAGCACCTCCGCCGGCCGGGCCCTCGACCCCGAGGGCACCGTCCTGATCACCGGTGCCACCGGCACCCTGGGCGGCCTCCTCGCCCGGCACCTCGTCGCCGAGCACGGCGTACGGCACCTGCTGCTCACCAGCCGCCGCGGCGCGTCGGCGGCCGGCGCTCCCGAACTCGCTTCCGCGCTAGGGGACCTGGGCGCCGAGGTCACCTGGGCGGCCTGTGACGCGGCCGACCGGGAGGCCCTCGCCGCCCTGCTGGCCGACGTACCGGCCGAGCACCCGCTGACCGCCGTCGTGCACACCGCCGGTGTGCTCGACGACGGCACCGTCACCTCGCTCACCCCCGAGCGGATCGCCGAGGTGCTCCGGCCCAAGGCCGACGCGGCATGGAACCTGCACGGGCTGACCCGGGACCTCGACCTGGCGGCGTTCGTCCTGTTCTCCTCCGCGGCCGGCGTCTTCGGCAACGCCGGGCAGGCCAACTACGCGGCCGGCAACACCTTCCTCGACGCCCTCGCCCAGCACCGCCGGGCCCTGGGCCTGCCGGGCGTCTCCCTCGCCTGGGGCCTGTGGGACGACGAGGCCGGCATGGCCGCGACCCTCGACGAGCAGGACCTGCAGCGCCTGAGCCGCGGCAGCATGAACGCGCTGTCGGCCACCGACGGGCTGGCCCTCTTCGACGCTGCCCTACGCGCAACCACGGCCCGGCAGAACGGCCCCGGCAGTGCCGGCACCGGATCCGCCGAGCCGGGGACGCCGAGCCTGCTCGTCCCCGCGCGGATCGATCTGGCGGCACTCCAGGCCCGCGCCGGCGAAGGCGTCACACCCCTGCTGCGCGGCCTGCTCCGTACGCCCGTACGACGCCGGACGAGCGCCGGCCCGGCCGCGGACGGCGGGGGATCGCTCGCGGAGCGGCTGGCCCACCTGCCGCCCGCCGAACGGGACCGGGTGCTGCTCGACACGGTCTGCACCCACGTCGCCCAGGTACTGGGCCACAGCGGGGCGGCGGCCATCGCACCGGGCAGCGCGTTCAAGGAACTCGGCTTCGACTCGCTGACGGCGGTCGAACTCCGCAACCGGCTCGGCGCGGCCACGGGCCTCCGCCTCCCGGCGACGCTCGTCTTCGACCACCCGACCCCCGAGCAGCTCAGCGCCTACCTGCACTCCGCACTGCCCCGCGGCGCCGACGGGCCCAGCGTCCTCGGTGAACTCGACCGGCTGGAAGCCGCGTTGGCATCCACCGAGGCGACGGACGCGGACGGCGTCACCCGCTCGCGGATCACGATGCGCCTCCAGGCCCTCATGGCCAAGTGGAACGCACGCCAGGAACCGGGCCGTGCCACCGACAGCGACGAGGACACCGGCGACGACCTCGACGCGGTCACCGACGACGAGCTGTTCGACCTCCTCGACGACGAACTCGGCGCCCACTGAGCGCCCTCCCGGCGCCCCGAGACCGCCGGGCGGGGTCTTTCCCCGCCCCGCCCGGCCCCCTACCACCCCACCACCACGGTCAGACCGACCCGTACGACCGCCTCTCTGGCATGGAGCCCACGCACATGGTGAACGAGGACAAGCTTCGCGACTACCTCAAGCGGGCGACCGCCGATCTGCGCCAGGCCCGCAGGCGGTTGCGCGAGGTCGAGGAGCAGAACCAGGAACCCGTCGCGATCGTCGCGATGAGCTGCCGCTACCCGGGCGGCGTCCGCACCCCCGAAGACCTGTGGCGGCTCGTCGCCGACGGCCGCGACGCGATCTCGGCGTTCCCCGTGGACCGCGGCTGGGACGTGGAGACGCTCTACGACGCCGACCCCGACAGCGCCGGATCCAGTTACGTCAGCGAGGGCGGCTTCCTCTACGACGCCGCCCGCTTCGACCCCACCCCCTTCGGGATCTCCCCGCGCGAGGCGCTGGCGATGGACCCGCAGCAGCGGCTGCTGCTGGAGGCCTCCTGGGAGGCGTTCGAGCGGGCCGGCATCGACCCGACCTCCCTGCGCGGCAGCCGGACCGCCGTCTTCGCCGGCGTCATGTACCACGACTACACCGCCCGCCTGGACTCCGTCCCCGAAGGCGTCGAGGGCTTCCTCGGTACCGGCAGCTCCGGAAGCATCGCCTCCGGCCGGGTGGCCTACACCTTCGGCCTCGAAGGTCCGGCGGTCACCGTCGACACCGCCTGCTCGTCCTCCCTCGTCACCCTCCACCTGGCCGTGCAGGCGCTGCGGGCGGGGGAGTGCACCATGGCCCTCGCCGGCGGCGTCACCGTCATGGCGACCCCGGCCACCTTCACCGAGTTCAGCCGCCAGCGCGGCCTGGCCCCCGACGGCCGCTGCAAGCCCTTCGCGGCGGCCGCCGACGGCACCGGCTGGGGCGAGGGCGTCGGCATGCTCCTCGTGGAGCGGTTGTCGGACGCGCAGCGCAACGGGCACCCGGTCCTCGCCGTGGTCCGCGGCTCGGCCGTGAACCAGGACGGTGCCTCCAACGGTCTGACCGCCCCCAACGGTCCTTCGCAGCAGCGCGTCATCCACCAGGCGCTCACCAACGCCCGCCTGGCGGCCGCCGACGTGGACGTCGTCGAGGCCCACGGCACGGGAACGACCCTCGGCGACCCCATCGAGGCCCAGGCCCTGCTCGCCACCTACGGCCAGGACCGGCCCGCCGACCGGCCGCTGCTCCTCGGCTCCATCAAGTCCAACCTCGGGCACACCCAGGCCGCCGCCGGCGTTGCGGGCATCATCAAGATGGTCGAGGCGATGCGCCACGGCATCGTTCCGAAGACCCTCCACCTCGACGATCCCACCCCGCACGTGGACTGGGAGGCGGGCGCCGTCTCCCTGATCGGGGACACCGTCCCCTGGCCGCGGACCGGAAGCCCGCGCCGTGCGGGTGTGTCGTCGTTCGGGTTCTGCGGCACGAACGCGCACGTGA
>NZ_JBHWJJ010000252.1:0-5207 GCF_042732005.1 Streptomyces sp. NPDC059851
GGTTCAGGGCGGTCGCCGCGTCGGCGGCGGCCTCGATGGCGGCGGTCAACGTGCCCCGGTCGGCCGTGTCGGCCGCCACGGTGACGGTACGGACCTCGGCGCCGCGGTCGCCGAGGGTGCGCAGGACGACGGAGGCCGTGTCCCGGGCCGGGCCGGACAGCGCCTCGGGCACGACGACCAGCCAGGTCCCGGACAGCCGGGCGGCGGTGGTGTCGGCGAGGGGCTTCCAGATGACGCGGTAGCGCCAGCCGTCGACCGTGGCCCGCTCCCGGCTCTGGCGCCGCCACGAGGACAGCGCGGGCAGCAGGGCGGTCAGGGGCTGGTCGTCGTCGACGTGCAGCTCAGCGGTGAGCGCGGCGAGGTCCTCGCGTTCGACGGCGTCCCAGAACCGGGCGTCGACGGTGCTCTCCGTCTGCAGCCCCTCCGGCTCGGCGGGGGCCGCCTCCGGCCAGTACCGCTGCGACTGGAAGGCATAGGTGGGCAGTTCCGCCCGCTGGGCGCCCATGCCCGCGAACACCGCGTGCCAGTCGACCGCCACACCGCGGACCCAGGCCTCGGCGAGCGAGAGCCAGAAGCGTTCCAGGCCGCCTTCGTTGCGGCGCAGGGAGCCGAGGACGGCGGCCTCACGGCCCGTATCCTCCACCGTCTCCTGCATGCCGACGGTCAGCACCGGGTGCGGGCTGGACTCGACGAACACGCCGAAGCCCTGCTCCAGGAGGGCGCGGGTGGCCTGCTCGAACTCGACGGTCCGGCGCAGGTTCCGGAACCAGTAACCGGCGTCCAGCTCCGTGCCCTTCACCCACTCCCCCGTGACGGTGGACAGGAAGGGAACCTCGGCGGCCCGGGGCTCGATCGGCGCCAGCAGCTCCGCGAGCTCCTCGCGCAGCAGCTCCACCTGCGCGGAGTGCGAGGCGTAGTCCACCGCGATCCGCTTGGCCCGGACACCATCGGATTCACACGCGGCCAGGAACTCGTCCAGGGCCTGGACCTCACCCGACACCACCACCGAAGACGGTCCGTTGGCAGCGGCAACGGAGATCCGCTCCTCACCCCACGGAGCGATCCGCTCCCGGACCTCGCCGGCCGGCAGCGGCACGGACACCATGCCACCCAGACCCGCCAGCACGCGGCCGATGGCCTGGCTCCGCAGAGCCACCACCCGCGCCGCATCCTCCAAGGACAGGATCCCCGCGACGCAGGCGGCGGCGATCTCACCCTGGGAGTGGCCGATCACGGCGCCGGGCCGCACACCCGCCGCCCGCCAGACCTCCGCCAGGGACACCATCACCGCGAACAGAGCCGGCTGCACCACGTCGACGCGGTCGAGCGAGGGCGCGCCGTCGGCGCCCCGGAGCACATCCACCAACGACCAGTCGGTGAAGGGCTCCAGCGCCTTCGCACACTCATCCACCCGGGCTGCAAACACAGGTGAAGCGTCCATCAGCGTCTCGGCCATGCCCACCCATTGCGACCCCTGTCCGGGGAACACGAACGCGGTCTTGCCCCCGATGACCGACCCCTGCACGAGGAGGGGGGCGGTGCCTCCGGCGGCCAGGGTGGCCAGGCCGGCGAGGTGTTCCTCCCGGTCCCGGCCGATCGCTACGGCGCGCCGGTCGTGTGCCGTGCGGGTGGTGGCCAGGGAGTGGCCGATGTCGGTACGTCGCAGGTCAGGGCTGGTGGTGAGGTGGTTCAGCAGGCGTTCGGCCTGGCCGTGCAGCGCCTTCTCGGTCTTGGCGGTCAGCGGCCAGGGCAGCGGAATCCGCGGATCGGAATCGGTGCCGTCGGCCGGTGTCGCGGTCAGTAGGGGGTGGGGGGCCCGGGGTACAGGGGTCCCCTGCCCGTGCGACCCCTGTCCGTCGGACGCCTGCGTGGTGGGGGCCTGTTCGATGATGGCATGGGCGTTGGTGCCGCTGAACCCGAACGAGGACACGCCCGCGCGCCGGGGGCGGCCGCCGGTGTCGGGCCAGGCCTGCTGCTCGGTGAGGAGGGCCACCTCCCCGGCGGTCCAGTCCACGTGCGGGGTGGGCTCCGTGATGTGGAGGCTCTGCGGCAGCACTCCGTGCTGCATGGCGAGGACCATCTTCATCACGCCGGCGACGCCGGCGGCGGCTTGGGCGTGGCCGATGTTCGACTTGATCGAGCCGAGGAGCAGCGGCCGGTCAGCGGGCCGGTCCTGGCCGTACGTCGCCAGTAGGGCCTGGGCCTCGATCGGGTCGCCGAGGGTGGTGCCGGTGCCGTGGGCCTCGACGACGTCCACCTCGGCGGCGGTCAGGCGGGCGTTGGCGAGGGCCTGGCGGATGACCCGCTGCTGGGAGGGCCCGTTGGGCGCGGTCAGGCCGTTGCTCGCGCCGTCCTGGTTGATGGCCGTACCGCGGATCACGGCGAGGACCGGGTGCCCGTTGCGGTGGGCGTCCGAGAGGCGCTCCACGAGGAGGATCCCGACGCCCTCGGCCGGGCTGAAGCCGTCGGCGTCGGCGGAGAACGCCTTGCAGCGGCCGTCGGTGGACAGGCCGCGCTGGCGGCTGAACTCGATGAAGGTGCCGGGCGTGGACATGACCGTGACCCCGCCGGCGAGGGCCAGGGAGCACTCGCCCGCCCGCAGCGCCTGCACGGCGAGGTGGAGGGCGACGAGCGAGGCCGAGCAGGCGGTGTCGACGGTGACCGCCGGGCCTTCCAGGCCGAAGGTGTAGGACACGCGGCCGGAGACGACGCTGCCCGCGCTACCGGTGGCCAGGTGTCCTTCGAGGCCGTCGGCGGCGCCGCGTACGAGGTGGGAGTAGTCGGAGCCGTTGGTGCCGACGAAGACGCCGGACTGGCTGCCGCGGAGGGCCTCCGGGTCGATGCCGGCCCGCTCGAACGCTTCCCAGGAGGTTTCCAGGAGCAGCCGCTGCTGCGGGTCCATGGCCAGGGCCTCGCGAGGGGAGATCCCGAAGAAGGCCGGGTCGAAGGCGGCGGCATCGGTGAGGAAGCCGCCCTCGCGGGTGTAGGAGGTGCCCTGGGCGTCGGGGTCGGGGTTGTAGAGCGCCTCGACGTCCCAGCCGCGGTCGGCGGGGAACCCGGAGAGGGCGTCGCCGCCGGAGGCGAGCAGCTGCCACAGCTCCTCCGGGTTGCGGACGCCGCCGGGGAAGCGGCAGCTCATCGCGACGACGGCGATCGGTTCGGCGTCGGTCGCGGTGGCGGGGGTCGCCGGGACGGGGGCGGCTGCCGCCGTGCTCCGGCCGGCGAGTTCGGCCCGCAGGTACCGGGCGAGGACGGTGGGCGTCGGGTAGTCGAAGACGAGGGTGGGCGGCAGCTTGAGGCCGGCGGCCGCGTTCAGGCGGTTGCGCAGTTCGACGGAGGTGAGCGAGTCGAAGCCCAGCTCCTTGAAGGCGCGGCCGGCCTCCACGGCGTCGGGCCCGGCGTAGCCGAGGACGTCGGCGACGGCGGTGCGCACGAGGTCCAGCAGCAGGCGCTCCTGTTCCGCCTCGGGCTGCCCGGCGAGCTGCCGGACGAGCACCACGGCGCTACCGCCGTCTTCGGACGCTTCGGTACGGGTGCTCTCCATGGCCTGGCGCGCCTCGGGCAGGTCGTGCAGCAGCGGCCGGTCGCGGCCGGAGGTGAAGGCGAGGACGAAGCGCTTCCATTCCATGTCGGCGACGGTCAGGGTGGTCTCGTCGCGGTCCAGGGCGTGCTGGAGCGCGCTGACGGCCCGGCTCGGGGCCATCTCCAGGACGCCGTGGCGCCGCATCCGGTCGCCGACGGCGCCTTCGGCCATGCCGCCGTCGCCCCACGGGCCCCAGGCGAGGGAGGTGGCGGGCAGGCCGGCGGCCCGCCGGTACTCGGCGAAGGCGTCGAGGAAGGCGTTGCCCGGCGCGTAGTTTCCCTGGCCGGGGGCGCCGAAGGTGGCGGCGAAGGAGGAGAAGAGGACGAACGCGGACAGGTCCAGGTCCCGGGTCAGCTCGTGCAGGTGCCGGGTCGCGTCGACCTTGACCCGTAGGACCCGCTCGATCTGCTCGGGCGTGAGCGCCTCGATGACCCCGTCGTCGAGGACGGCCGCCGTGTGCACGACGGCAGTGAGCGGCTGGTCGGCCGGGACGCCCGCGAGGAGGGCGGCGAGGGCCTCGCGGTCGCCGACGTCGCAGGCGGCGAGGGTGACCCGGGCGCCGAGCGCGGTGAGTTCCTCCTGCAGTGCGGCGGCGCCGGGTGCGTCGGGGCCGCGCCGGCTGGTCAGGACCAGGTGCTCGGCGCCGTTCGCGGCGAGCCAGCGGGCCACGTGCGCGCCGAGCGCGCCCGTACCGCCGGTGACCAGGGTCGTCCCGGTCGGCCGCCAGGCGCGGACCGCCGGGGTGTCGGCCAGCCGGGCGCGGACGAGGCGGCGTACGAGGATCCCGGAGGGGCGGACGGCGACCTGGTCCTCGGCGGCGTCCCCGGCGAGTACGCCGGCCAGTCGGGCCAGCACCCGGTCGTCCCCGGCGTCGGTGCCGCCGGGCAGGTCGATCAGGCCGCCCCAGCGCTCGCCGTGCTCCAGTGCGGCCACCCGGCCCAGGCCCCAGATCGGCGCCTGCGCGGGGTCGGGCTGCCGCTCGGAGCGGGCCGCGCAGACGGCGCCGCGGGTGGCGCACCACAGCGGGGCGGCCACGTCGGCGTCGCCGAGGGCCTGGATGAGGGAGAGCGTGGCGGTCACACCCGCGGCCGCGTCGGTCCCGGCTGGAGTCAGCAGGGAGAGCACGCCCGATACGGCGGCGCCGTCGGCGAGGGTCTCGCTGATCCGCCCGGCCAGCTCGGCACGTGCGTCACGGGTGTGGGGCGCTGCTATCCGCCGTACGTCGGCGCCGTGTTCGGCGAGCGTCCGCAGGACGGCGTGGGCGACGCCGTCGTCGGCGGCGGACCCGGCCGGGGCGTCGGGGACGGCGACCAGCCAGGTGCCGGAGAGGCGGCCGGCGGCGGGCTCGGGTGCCGGCTTCCAGGCGGTCCGGTAGCGCCATCCGTCGACGGTGGACCGCTCCTGGCTCTGCCGGCGCCAGGAGGACAGGGCGGGCAGCAGCGCGGTGAGCGCCTCGTCCGCGTCGATGTCGAGCTCGGCGGTGAGGGCGGCCACGTCGTTGGCTTCGACCGCCTCCCAGAAGCGGGCGTCGGCGGTGTCGGCCGCGTGCACGGCGGCCTCGGTGGCCGGGGGGGCTCCGCTCTCCAGCCAGAAGTGCTCCTGCTGGAAGGCGTAGGTGGGCAGG
>NZ_JBHWJJ010000253.1:0-5045 GCF_042732005.1 Streptomyces sp. NPDC059851
CTCGTCGCCGAGGATCTCGTGCTGCCACAGGGTGTAGTCGCCGTACGTCACCGGCAGCGGCGGCCATGCCGGCGCCGCACCGCCCCGCCGGGTCGCGTAGGCGGTGGCGAGGTCGCGGGCCAGCGGGCCGGTGGACCAGCCGTCACCGGCGATGTGGTGCAACACCAGCAGCAGCACGTGCTCCTGCGGCGCCAGCACGAACAGCTCGGCCCGTAGCGGCAGTTGCGACGTCAGGTCGAAGCCCCGCACCGCCGCCTCGCGCAGCAGGACCGTAACCTCCGCCTCGCCGACCGTGCGTACGGTCAGCGGGACGGCGGCCTCGGCGGCGTCCAGCACCCGCTGGTGCGGAACGCCGGCGGTGCACGGGAAGACCGTGCGCAGGGTCTCGTGGCGGGCCACGACGTCGGCGAGCGCAGCCCTCAGTGCATCCCTGTCGAGGTCGCCGGACAGCCGCAGGGCGAGCGGCATGTGGTAGGTGGCGCTCGGCGTCCCGAGCTGCTGGAGGAACCAGAGCCGGCGCTGCGCGAACGACAGCGGCATGGGCTCGCGGCGGGGCCGCGGAACCAGGGCCTGCCGCGGGGCGCCGGCGCCGTGGAGCCCGGCCGCGATCCCGGCGGGCGTCGGCGTCCGGAACAGGCTGCGCAGTTCCAGCTCGACGCCGAGGGTCGCCCGGACCCGCGAGACCAGCCGGGTGGCGAGCAGGGAGTGCCCGCCGAGGTCGAAGAAGCCGTCGTCGACCCCGACCCGCGGCACGCCCAGCACCTCGGCGAACAGTTCGCACAGGATCTGTTCCTGCGGTGTGCGCGGAGCCCGGCCCGCCTCCGCCGTGGCCACCGGCTCGGGCGCGGGCAGCGCCGCCCGGTCCAGCTTCCCGTTCGGCGTCAGCGGCAGCGAGTCCAACAGCACGAACGCCGAAGGCACCAGGTGGTCCGGCACCCGTTCGCGCAGGTACGCCAACAGCTGCGCCGCCGTCGCCCCCGTCCCGGCCGAGGGCACCACGTACGCGACGATCCGGGTCTCGTCGGGCTTGTCCACCCGGGCGAGCACCGCGACCCGGGCCACGCCCGGGTGCGCGGCCAGCTCGGCCTCGATCTCGCCCGGCTCGATGCGGAAGCCGCGGACCTTCACCTGGTGGTCCACCCGGCCCGCGAACTCCAGCTCGCCGTCGGCGCGCCAGCGGACCAGGTCACCGGTGCGGTACATCCGCGCGCCGGCTGGACCGTACGGGTTGGCGACGAAGCGCGTGGCGGTGAGCCCGGGCCGGTTCAGGTAGCCGCGGGCGAGTCCCGCCCCGGCGAGGTACAGCTCGCCCAGCACGCCGGGGGCGACCGGCCGCAACGCCGAATCCAGCACGTACACCCGGCAGTTGGCGATGGGTCGGCCGATCGGCACGGGAAGCGGGCAGTCGGCGGGGTCGGCCGGTAGCGGGTAGGCGGTGATCACGTGGGTTTCGGCGGGGCCGTAGTGGTTGTGCAGCACTCGGCCCGGCCGCCGGGCCTGGAAGCGGCGTACGGCACCGCCCAGCCGCATCGCCTCGCCGGCCTGTGCGACCAGCCTCAGGTCCGGCAGATCCAGCCCTGCCTCCTCGGCGGCCTCGGCCAGTGCCTCGACCACCAGGTTGGGCGCGAACAGCTCCTCGACTGCGTGCCGGTCCAGCCAGCGGGCGAACAGCTCGGCGCTGCGGCGCTGTTCCTCGGTCGGCACCACGAGGGTCTTGCCGTACAGCAGCGCGGAGAGGATCTCCTGCACCGAGACGTCGAAGCTGATCGCGGTGAACTGCGCGGTGCGGGTGCCGGGTTCGCCGCCCACGGCCCGGTGGTGCCAGGCCAGCAGGTTCAGCAGACCGGCGGCGGGCATCACCACGGCCTTGGGCCGGCCGGTGGAGCCGGAGGTGTAGATGAGGTAGGCCGGGTGGCGTGGGTCCACGGCGACGGCCGGATCGTGCTCCGGCTGCTCCTCGGCCGGTGTGACGGCCGCGAGGTCGTCGAGCACCACGGCCGGTCGCGCGTCCTCCAGCATGTACGCGATGCGGGCGGCCGGGTAGTCCGGGTCGACCGGCAGGTACGCCGCACCCGTCTTGAGCACCGCGAGGACGGCGACCACCAGCTCGGGGGAGCGCGGCAGCCGCAGCGCGACGACCTGCTCCGGCCCGACCCCGCGCGCGATCAGCGCGTGGGCCAGGCGGTTGGCCCTGCGGTTCAGCTCCCGGTAGCTCAGTGCGGTGCCTTCGAACTCCACCGCCGGGGCCTCC
Organism: Streptomyces sp. NPDC059851; assembly: GCF_042732005.1. Classification (NCBI taxonomy): domain Bacteria; kingdom Bacillati; phylum Actinomycetota; class Actinomycetes; order Kitasatosporales; family Streptomycetaceae; genus Streptomyces; species Streptomyces sp. NPDC059851. Next base: position 2,252 of record NZ_JBHWJJ010000253.1, read on the forward strand.
GGGGTCGCCCGGACCCGGTCCTCGAACAGGGACGGCAGACCGGCGGCCGCAATCGGGCACGCGGTGTCGTTGCGCGCGACCAGCAGCTCCCGCCGCTCCTCCGCGGTGAGGACGTCGATCCGGCTCAGTGGCCGGTCCGGCTCGGCGACCACCGCCGCCAGCAGGCGCAGCCACCGGGCGACCAGCGCCTCCACCGTGGCGTGGTCGAACAGGTCGGTGCTGTACTCGACCCGCCCGATGATGCCCTCGGCCGCCCCGCCGGTGCCGCCGCGCTCCAGCAGGTGGATGGAGAGGTCGAACATCGCCGTCGGTGTCCGCACGAGTACGATCTCGGAGCTCAGGCCGGGCAGGGCGAACTCGGTGCGGGGCACGTTCTGCAGCGCGAGCAGCACCTGGAACAGGGGCTGACGGACGAGCGACCGGGCCGGGTTGAGGACCTCGACGAGGTGTTCGAACGGCAGGTCCTGGTGCGCGTACGCGGCCAGGGCGGTCTCCCGGACCCGGCCCAGCAGCTCGGCGAAGGTCGGGTCGCCCGAGGTGTCGGTCCGCAGCACCAGGGTGTTGACGAAGAACCCGACGAGGTCGTCCAGGGCCTGGTCGGTCCGGCCGGCGATCAGACTGCCGACCGGGATGTCCGTTCCCGCGCCGAGCTTGTCCAGCAGCGCCGCCAAGGCGGCCTGCAGGACCATGTAGGCGCTGGCCCCGTGCTCCCGGCCCAGTCGGACCAGCCCGGTGTGCAGGTCGGCGTCCAGCTCGACCGCGAGGTGGCCGCCGGAGTAGGAGGGGGTGGAGGGGCGGTGGCGGTCGGCGGGGAGCCGGATCTGTTCCGGCAGGTCCGCCAGCGTAGCCGTCCAGTAGGACGTCTGCCGGGCGAAGAGGCTCTCGGGGTCCTCCGCGTCACCGAGCAGCCGCTGCTGCCACAGGGTGTAGTCGGCGTACTGCACGGGCAGCGGTGCCCACTGCGGTTCCCCGCCCCGGCAGCGTGCCGCGTACGCGGTGGCCAGATCGGTGGACAGCGGGCCCAGCGACCAGCCGTCACCGGCGATGTGGTGCACCACCACGAGCAGCACGTGTACGTCCGGCGCGGCCTCGAACAGCGTGGCCCGCAGTGGAGGTTCGGTGGCGAGGTCGAAGCCGCGCGCCGCGGCCGCCGCGAGCAGGTCCGGCAGGTCCGTCTCGCCGACCCGGATCACGGGCAGCTGCGGCCGCGCCGTCCGCGCGTCCAGAACGTCCTGGTACGGCACCCCGTCGACCTGGGGGTAGACCGTGCGCAGGCTCTCGTGCCGGTGGACGACGTCGGCCAGCGCCTCCTCCAGGGCCACCCGGTCCAGCGGGCCGGAGAGCCGCCACGCCAGCGGCATGTTGTAGACCGCACCGGTGCCCTCCAGCTGGTGCAGGAACCACAGCCGTCGCTGCGCGAAGGACAGCGGGACCAGCTCGGGCCGATCCTCGGGGCGCAGAGCGAGCCGCGCCCGGTCGGCCCCGCCGAGTCCGGCGGCCAGGCCGGCCACCGTCGGCGTCTCGAACAGGCTGCGCAGTTCCAGTTCCACACCCAGGGTCGCACGCGCCCGGGCCACCAGCCGGGTCGCCAGCAGGGAATGTCCGCCGAGCTCGAAGAAGTCCTCGTCGACCCCGACCCGGGGCACGCCCAGCAGCTGCGCGAACAGCTCCGCGAGCACGTGCTCCTGGGGCGTGTGCGGGGCCCGGCCGGCCCGTGACGCGGTGTACTCGGGCTCGGGCAGAGCCCGCAGGTCCAGCTTGCCGTTGACGGTCAACGGCAGGCTCTCCATGGTCACGAACGCGGTCGGCACCATGTACTCCGGCAGCCGCTCACGCAGGTGTGCCCGCAACGCCTCCGCCTGGACCTCCTCCCCGGTGGCGGGCACCGGGTAGGCGACCAGGCGCGGGTCCTCCGTCCGATCCTGCCGGACGATCACGGCGGCCTGCGCGACCTGCGGGTGGTCGACGAGCACGGCCTCGATCTCGCCGAGTTCGATGCGGAATCCCCGTACCTTGACCTGGTCGTCGGTGCGGCCGAGGAACTCCAGGTTCCCGTCCGGGCCCCACCGCACCAGGTCGCCGGTGCGGTACATCCGCGAGCCGGCCGGTCCGTACGGGTCGGCCACGAAGCGCTCGGCGGTCAGCCCCGGGCGGTTCAGGTAGCCCCGCGCCAGGCCCGCGCCGGCGATGTAGAGCTCACCCGCCACACCCGTGGGCACCGGCTGCAGCACGCCGTCCAGCACGTACGACCGGGTGTTGCCGACGGGCCGGCCGATCACAGGCTGCGGGCTCGACTCCAACGGCGCGATGACCGAGTCCACGGTGCACTCGGTCGGCCCGTAGAAGTTCAGGCAGGACACCCCTTCGGTCGTCCGGAGCCGCTCCCACAGCTGCTCGGGCACGGCCTCCCCGCCCGCCGCGACCACCGCCGGACGCCACTGCGGATCGTCCAACAGGCCCCGCTCGACCAGAACCTGCAGGTACGACGGGGTCGCTCCGACGTAGTCCAGCCCGCAACGCGCGGCGTACTCGACGAAGGCGTCCGGGTCGGCCCAGGTCGCGTCGTCCACGACGTGCAGCTCGTGGCCCGCGAACAGGCCGAACAGCTGGTCCCAGGAGGCGTCGAACGACACCGACGTGGTCAGTGCCACCCGTAGCCGCCCCTTCGCCTGCCGCGCGAACAGCAACGGCTGCTGGTTGGCGAACAGGTTGAGCAGGCCGCCGTACGTGGGCACCACGCCCTTGGGCCGTCCGGTGGAGCCGGAGGTGTAGATGACGTACGCCGGATGCTGCG